>DATEDY010000308.1:0-3275 GCA_035281405.1 Flavobacterium sp. | reverse complement strand
CAAAAAAGACGATGAAGCGGCTCAAAAATTTTCCCAGTATTTCGACTGGGCAGAGCCGATAAGTAAAGCACCATCCCACCGTTTATTGGCAATGTTGAGAGCGGAAGCGGAAGGGTTTGTCAAACTGAATGTAGAAATTGAAAAAGAAGAAGCTATTTCATTTATTGAAGATAACATTATCAAATCGAATAATGATACTACTGAACATTTAGAATTGGCTATTAAAGACAGTTACAAGCGTTTATTGGAACCAGCTATTTCAAATGAAACTTTACAAGAAGCTAAAGAAAAAGCAGATATCAAAGCGATTGATGTTTTTGCAGGAAACTTGAGTCAGTTGTTATTAGCACCGCCTTTAGGTGAAAAACGAATTTTAGCGATCGACCCTGGTTTTAGAACAGGTTGTAAAGTGGTATGTCTGGATGAGAAAGGCGATTTGTTGTACAATGAAACCATTTTTCCACATGCACCGCAAAATGAAACCACGATGGCAATGAAGAAGGTGAAATCGATGGTGAATGCTTATAATATTGAAGCGATTTCCATCGGTAACGGAACGGCAAGCCGCGAAACCGAATTTTTTATCAAAAAGATTGCGTTTGACAAATCGGTTCAGGTTTTTGTGGTATCCGAAGCTGGCGCATCAGTATATTCAGCTTCTAAAATTGCCCGTGAGGAATTCGGAAGTTATGATGTAACGGTTCGTGGCGCTGTTTCCATCGGACGCCGTTTGTCGGATCCATTGGCCGAATTAGTGAAAATCGACCCAAAATCAATCGGTGTAGGACAATACCAGCACGATGTGGATCAAACGAAATTGAAAGAAGAATTGGATACAACGGTAGTGCGTTGTGTGAACTCGGTAGGAATTAATATCAATACAGCCAGTAAGTCATTGTTGAGTTATGTTTCGGGTATTGGCGAAAAAATGGCTGAGAATATCGTAGCGTACAGAAGTGAAAACGGTGCTTTTGAAGAACGAAGCCAATTGAAAAAAGTGCCACGCTTGGGAGAAAAGGCTTTCCAACAAGCTGCTGCCTTCATCCGAATCAAAGACGGAAAAAATCCATTGGATAATTCGGCTGTGCATCCTGAATCGTATAAAATGGTCGAAAAAATGGCTAAAGATTTGGGTGTTAAAGTCAATGAATTAATCGGAAACAAAGAAAAAATAAGTCAAGTTAAACCCGAAAGTTATATTACAGAAAACGTAGGAATCCTTGGTATCAAAGATATTTTGAAAGAATTGGAAAAACCGGGATTGGATCCACGTAAAGCCGCTAAAATTTTCGAATTTGATCCGAATGTGAAAACTATCAAAGATGTACGTAGCGGAATGATTTTACCAGGAATTGTGAATAACATTACAGCTTTCGGTTGTTTTGTCGACATCGGAATCAAGGAAAGTGGATTGGTTCACATTTCGCAACTCAAAGACGGTTATGTAAGCGATGTAAACGAAGTGGTGAAATTACATCAACATGTTCAAGTAAAAGTCGTTGAAGTGGATGAAGCCAGAAAACGCATTCAGCTGACGATGGTTATTTAACCTCTTTTATATCTATACAATTTAAACCCTGATTTCAATTCGGAATCAGGGTTTTTTATTTGGATAAAATATCTGATAATCAAAAATAAACAGGTCATACGGATTGTTATATTATATTATAAAGATAAAATATCTGTTAAATTTCATTAAAAAAAGATATTATATCTATTTGTTTGTATATTTGCAAAAAAATTAATCTATGTTTAGTATTCAAATTGCAAATAATAACCACATTCACTTCGCCCAGACGATATGCGACGAGATGGAAGCTTCTGCGAAAGTAAGAGGCACGGGTATTGCGAAGCGATCGGCTGAATACATTGTGGAAAAAATTCAGGAAGGAAAAGCGGTTATTGCTTTGACAGAAAATAAGGATTGGGCAGGGTTTTGTTATATCGAAACTTGGCAAAATGAAGAATATGTGGCCAACTCGGGATTGATTGTTTCACCAGAATTTCGTCAGAGCGGATTGGCGAGGATGATCAAATCTAAAATTTTTGAATTGTCGCGAACCAAATACCCGAATTCCAAAATCTTTGGATTAACCACTGGTTTAGCCGTGATGCGTATTAATTCGGAATTGGGTTATGAACCAGTAACGTATTCAGAGTTAACAACTGATGAAAAATTTTGGAATGGATGCCAGAGTTGTGTGAATTTCGAAATTCTGCAAAGTAAAAATTATAAAAATTGTTTGTGTACAGCCATGCTGTATGACAGTAATATAAAAGAACAGAAAAATGCAAAAGAAGAAAATAGTATTAGCGTATAGTGGTGGTTTAGACACGACGTATTGTGCAGTGTATCTGAGTAAAGTTGAAAATTACGAAGTGCATGCGGTGACAATTAATACAGGAGCTTTTGATCAGAAAGAGATTGAAGTCTTAGAAGAAAAAGCATTGCAGTGTGGCGCTGCTTCTTATACCTGTATTGATGTACGCAAGGAATATTATGACGATTGCATTAAGTATCTGATCTTCGGAAATGTATTAAAAAACGGAACCTATCCACTAAGCGTCAGTGCGGAAAGAGCGGTTCAGGCAAAAAGCATCGCTGAATATGCTATCCAATTGGGAATTAATACAATTGCTCACGGAAGCACCGGTGCCGGAAACGACCAAGTACGTTTTGATATGATTTTTAATCATTTGTTACCAAATGTGGAAATAATCACTCCAATCAGAGATCAAAAATTAAGCAGAGAAGCGGAAATCGAATTCTTGAAGTTGCATGGTGTAAACTTCAATTTCGAAAAAGCAGTTTACAGTATTAATAAAGGATTGTGGGGAACGTCTGTAGGAGGAAAAGAAACATTGACTTCATATCAGAATTTACCCGAAGAAGCTTGGCCAACACCGGTTTCAGCTACAGAATCAATAGATATTGCACTGGGTTTTGAAGCAGGGGAACTGATTTCAGTCAATGGGGAATCATTTGAGCATCCATCAATCGCTATTGACTATTTACAGCAAATTGCACAACCATTCGGAATTGGAAGACATATTCATGTGGGTGATACCATTATCGGAATCAAAGGAAGAGTAGGTTTTGAAGCAGCTGCTCCGGAATTGATTATCAAAGCGCATCATTTGTTGGAAAAACATACATTGACCAAATGGCAATTATTTTGGAAAGAACAGTTGTCAGGTTGGTATGGTAACTGGTTGCACGAAGGGCAAATGATGGACCCAACCATGAGAGATATTGAAGCTTTTTTGACCAATAC
>DATEDY010000307.1:0-2814 GCA_035281405.1 Flavobacterium sp. | reverse complement strand
GCAAAGCTAATTGTTGACTTTTTAATCTGACTCATGATTATACTTTCATTTTTCATATTAAACATTTCTAAAATCATACATGAAATCATTTAAAAATCTATTTTAATGGAAACAATTTTTACTTTTTGGTGGCTTATACTTATTGTATTTTGCTTGATTTTTTACAAATTCGTTTTACGCGTTTTCTTCGGTATGGTTATCGTTCCCGAAGATAAAATTGGCTTGGTAACAAAAAAATTCGTCCTGTTTGGTGCAGATAAATCATTGCCTGACAGCAGAATTATTGCGACTAAAGGTGAAGCCGGATTTCAGGCGCAATCACTTGCTCCGGGTTTATACTGGGGAATGTGGATCTGGCAGTATTCTGTTGATATGACTGCCTTTACCATTATTCCGGAAGGTAAAATCGGTTTGGTTTTAAGTAAAGACGGTAAAGAAATTCCAACGGGTCGAATTTTAGCACGAAAAGTCGAATCTGATAACTTTCAGGACGCTAAGGCTTTCTTGGATAATGGTGGTCAGAAAGGACGTCAAACAGCTTTCATTACTACCGGGTCATATCGTATCAATACTTTCTTATTCGAGATTATTATTGTCGATCAGATCAAAATTTATGAAAACATGATTGGAATTGTAACTGCTTTGGATGGTGAACCAATTCCGGTGGGACAAATCGCAGGTAAACATACCGAAAATCATAATAATTTTCAGGATTGTGATACGTTTTTACAACAGGGTGGAAACAGAGGTTTACAACCTAATGTGATGCTTGCAGGTTCTTATTACATTAATACTTGGGCATTTCAAATTGAACAAAACCCTATGACGGATGTACCTATCGGATATGTTGGTGTTGTCATTTCATATGTTGGTGAAGATGGATTGGATGTTACTGGCGAACATTTTAAACATGGTAATATTGTTTCTAAAGGGCAACGTGGTGTTTGGATGGAACCGCTTGGTCCTGGAAAATATGCTCTTAATAAATACACCACTAAATTGGAATCGGTACCAACCACAAACTTGGTGTTGAACTGGGCAGATGCTCGTAGTGAATCGCATAATTTAGACCATAATTTATCTACCATCACGGTTCGTTCTCAGGATGGTTTCCCTTTCAATTTGGATGTGTCGCAAATTATTCATGTCCCGGCTAATGAAGCACCAAAGGTAATCGCACGTTTTGGTAGTATGACAAACCTGGTTTCTCAGGTACTGGAGCCTACCATCGGTAACTATTTCCGTAACTCTGCTCAGGAAAGTGATGTGATTTCGTTCTTAAGTACGCGTAAAGAGCGTCAGGAGTCAGCTAAAAATCATATCAAAGTAGTGTTGGATGAGTACAATGTGAATGCAGTTGATACTTTGATTGGTGATATCGTGCCACCGGATTCTTTGATGAAAACGTTAACTGACAGAAAGATTGCAGAAGAAGAACAAAAGACGTATCAAACGCAAAAAATGGCGCAGGAACAGCGTCAGGGTATGGAAAAAGAAACTGCGATTGCTGATATGCAGAAGGAAATTGTCCGTGCTTCGCAAAGTGTGGAAATCGCACAACGTACCGCAGATGCTACTGTTAAAAAAGCGGAAGGAGATGCAACCAGTCTGAAACTGAACGTGAATGCGGAAGCGGAGGCTACTAAAATGAGAGCGCAGGCAGAAGCGGAAGCAACTAAAGCAAGAGCGGGTGCTCAAGCAGAAGCTACAAGATTGAATGCTAGTGCTGAAGCAGAAAAGATTTCGAAAACCGGTTTGGCTGAGGCTGAGAAAATTATGGCGATCGGTAAATCTACTGCTGAAGCTTATCAATTGCAGGTTTCGGCAATGGGTGGAGACAACTTTACGAAATATAAAATCACCGAAGAAATTGGTAAAGGAAATATTAAAGTGATTCCTGATGTCTTGATCTCCGGTAATAACGGTGCCGATGGCGGTATCAGTGGTTTACTGGGAATGAAACTCATGGAAATGATGGATACCAATAAGGAAGAAACTAAAAACTTTCCAAAAGGAAAATAATATCGGATTTAGATTTATTGAACCGTCCTGTTGTAAAATGGGACGGTTTTTTATGCTAAAAGGGTAATCAACAATCGGTTCCTTTTAGTACATTTGAGAGATAAACACTACAAGAATGACGACAACTAAAATTGTAACGACTTTGTTTATGCTTTCTGCGATTTCGGGTTTCGCTCAGGAAAAGCATCTTAAGAATATAAAAAAACTCACTTTCGGTGGCGATAATGCCGAAGCGTATTTCAGCCCTGATGGTAAAAAACTTACACTTCAAGTCACTAATCCGGAAATAGGTGCGCAATGTGACCAGATTTTTACGCTTGATTTATCTCAAACCTCAATCGATTCGAAAAGTCTTCAATTGGTTTCTACCGGAAAGGGACGCACAACCTGCTCGTATTTTATGCCTGACGGTAAGCACGTTCTATATGCTTCGACTCATAAAAGTAACGAAGCTTGTCCTGCTCCTCCAAAGCCTAAAGATGGTAAATACCTCTGGGCCATTTATCCCGAATTTGAAATTTATATGGCCGACATGAAAGGGAATATCGTCAAACAGTTAACAGATTCTCCTGGCTATGATGCAGAAGCTGTGGTGTCTCCTGACGGTAAAAAAATTGCTTTCACGAGTATCCGTTCCGGGGATCTGGAAATTTATACTATGGATATCGATGGCTCAAATGTGAAGCAGGTGACTAGCGGATTGGGATACGATGGCGGATGCTTTTTTTCACACGATAGTAAGAAATTGGTGTTCCGTTCTTCTCGTCCCAAAACGGATAGTGAAATAAAAGA
>DATEDY010000306.1:0-11242 GCA_035281405.1 Flavobacterium sp. | reverse complement strand
CAGATCTTACACGATATCAAAAGCGCCGACAAACCAACCATCATGGTCTTCAATAAAATTGATGCCTACAAACATTTGACCATCGAAGCCGACGATTTAATGACGGAAAAAACCACAAAACATTACACGCTGGAGGAATGGAAGCAAACCTGGATGAGTAAATTGGGTGAAAATAACACCCTGTTCATTTCTGCAACCGAAAAAGCGAATTTCGAGGAATTCAGAGAAAAAGCATACGAAGCCGTAAGACAAATCCATATTACCCGATTCCCTTACAACAACTTCTTGTATCCTGATTATAAAGATGCTGTCGAAAAAGAATAAAAAAAGACCTCAATGAGGTCTTTTTTTATTGAATCTATTTTCTAAAAAGCACAATTCACACCCAAACCAAACACTTCCCTAATTTGGAAAGCGCTAACGGCATTGTCATCATAAATGGCTTGGAAGGCTATATTGGAAGAAATGTATTTATTGATTTTCATTACTATATTAGCTTGATAATCGATGTCAACATTTTTCGGCTTATCAAGATAATTCGTATAAGCAAGGAAAATGTTCTCCCACGAAATATTCTCCATGATATTGAATTTGTAATAACCGCTCAACGCAGCTCCGAATTCGAATCTTGAAGAATCTCCCTGCTCTACCCCGAAAGAAGAACCGGTTTCAGTAAAATGCGGATGCACAAATATAACCCTTGAAGTAGCCGGAGCTATGTTCACTTTCAGGTTATCACTCTTTTTCCAAAGCATTCCGGGTCCGGCCTGAAGATATGCTGGAGAAAATAAATGGGAAATCTTAGTCATAGTAGCCGAATCAAAACCCGAGTCCATCTGGGTTCTGAAATCAAGAAATGCCGAGTAAAACCAATAACCCGATGCTTTTTTTCCCAATAAAGAAGTAAATATGAAACGATCATCTGATTTTTGAACATCTGCCCCTTTCAACTTCGTCAATCCATAAGAAACTATCAGCTTATTGTCCCAAATCAACGATGGGTTTTTATAATTGAAGTCGTAATTCAGTCCGATGTTACCTGCCATATTAGAAACACCACCACCTTTCCAATCGTTATTGAATGCCGATTGGCTGAATAAAAAAACAAAATTACCTGTCTTTTTCCACCCTTTACTCAAAGTGTCTTGGGCTTTGGTTTCGGCTACAGCTGTTTTGCCAATCAACTCTTTTTCATTGCCTTGTGCAAAAGAAAATACAGTTGCCAGCAACAGTGACAATACGACGAATTCCTTTTTCATAATAGTTTGCGTTTACTGATTTACACAAACTTATGAAATCTTTTTCTTATTTTTTGGATTTGAAAATAGGCACAGCAGAACACGCTTCACCATACATGACACTCTTAGCCACTTGCTGTAGGTTCTGGATTGCCATAACATACGCCGAATCCGGCACCGGTTTTTTGGAACAGCCTTTAAGGATTACCGGTTTCTCTTTATATAACGAATAATCTATTCCCGCTAACATTTCCTGATAAAGCGCAGTTTCCAGATCCGTAAGGTTACCCAAAACGGTTTTTCTGGCATAAGAAGCCACATAAGAAGCCACTAAAATAGATGCCCAAGCAGGCAAAATAGCATCGGTACCACAGTGAATGGCAACAAACTGATTGGCATATTGCTTCCAATCATGATTTTTAAGTGCTTCGCGAAAATCTTTTTCTTTCAGTAAAAAACCTTCGTAAAGCCATTGTGAAATATCTACTTGTGTACGGATTCCAGCTTGATAATAGTCTTCTAAATCGAAGACCACAAGTGAACTTGCCGCTACTTTATTTACAATTTCTTCCATTGATGAAGTTGATAGTTATTTGTTTATGGTTTGCTGTTTCATAACAACAAACCATAAACTATAAACATTATAACATTCCTAATTCCAATTTTGCTTCTTCACTCATCAAATCTTTAGTCCATGGCGGATCAAAAGTAATTTCCACCTCACAAGATTTAACATCGCCAATTTTCTTGATTTTTTCCTCTACCTCTTGCGGCAAAGTCTCGGCTACAGGGCAATTGGGCGACGTTAATGTCATCAGGATTTTAACATCCATCGTTTCATTGACAAAAACATCATATATCAATCCTAATTCATAAATATCAACAGGAATCTCGGGATCGTAAATCGTTTTCAAAACTTTTACTACTTCTTCCCCTAAGTTGATTGTATCGTTAAATTCTTCCATCGTATTAATTAATTTCTGGCCTGAAAAGCCAAAGCGTACATTTTAATTTGTTTAATCATTGAAACCAATCCGTTGGCACGGGTCGGTGACAAATGTTCTTTTAGTCCTATCACATCTATGAAATCCGTATTGGCCTCCAAAATTGCCTTTGGTGATTGATTGGAAAAGGTACGGATCAAAATCCCGATGATTCCTTTGGTCAAAATCGCATCACTATCGGCAGTAAAGACAATATTACCCTCTTTTTCCTCTGCATGAACCCAAACCTTAGACTGACATCCTTTGATGATATTGTCTTCCGTTTTGTATTGCTCATCTATCAACGGTAACGATTTCCCTAATTCGATGATGTATTCGTAACGTTGCATCCAATCGTCGAACATCGAAAATTCGTCAACGATTTCATTTTGTATTTCTGTAATTGTCATTGTTGTTCCTTATTTTTCTTTTGTATAAGAAAGTAATTTCTTTACAAATTGCTCTATTGGTGCAGGTGGAAATCCATGATCAAAAGTATCAGAACTGTATACGTTCCCATTTTTGTTAATATGGATATTTGCCATAGCTGCACCGTCATAAAATCTTTTCTCGGTAGGCGCTTTCAATTCCGGTAAAGATTCCGCTTTGATGGATTGCAACAAACTGTTCAACTCGTCTGCCTGTGCTTTGGTCAAAGCCACTTCTTTCATCTTGTCTGAATCTCTCTCATTGGTAAAAGCCAACTTGCCATTAGCATACTTCACTTTCAAAAAATAGCCTCTTGAATTAGCTTCATACTCAACTGTCGCAGCTTCTTGTGCTTTTTCTGAACTGTTCATAGTGTTTTCTGGATTTTTCACTTCAGCACTCGCTGTTGCTTCAACAGCCGCCACATCAGTGGTTACTTTTTTACATTTACACGAAATGAGCATCGCAAATACTGAAAATCCTACAAGTGCTATATTTTTCATAGTATCCTATTTTTAAATTAAGAAAGCATCATTTTTGCTTTTTTAACGGCTTCCACAAAGATATCAATTTCTTCTTTGGTATTATAAAACGAAAAACTCGCTCTTACCGTACCTGGAATACCGAAATAATTCATAATTGGCTGAGCACAATGATGTCCCGTTCTGACCGCTATACCTAATTTATCTATAATCGTGCCAATATCATACGGATGAATGCCTTCGATATTGAAGGAAACCACAGAAGTCTTTTGAGCAGTGGTTCCGTAAATTTTCAAACCTTCAATCTCCAATAACTTTTCTGTAGCATGGGCTAAAAGTGAACGCTCCTGTTCCTGAATATTCTCAAAACCAATTTCGTTCAAATAATCTATAGCTGTTCCCAATACAATCCCATCGGCAATGTTCGGAGTTCCGGCCTCAAATTTATGCGGTAAGTCGGCATAAGTCGTTTTCTCAAAAGTCACTTCTTTGATCATTTCCCCACCACCCATATAAGGTGGAAGTTTATTCAACCATGCTTCTTTTCCATAAAGAATACCAACGCCCGTCGGCCCACAAATCTTATGTCCTGAAAATACATAAAAATCGCAATCCAATGCCTGAACATCCGGTTTTAAATGCGGAGTAGCCTGAGCACCATCAATCAAAACGGCAGCATCAACTTCATGTGCTTTCTGAATCATGTACTCAATAGGATTAATAACTCCCAAAGCATTCGAGATATGGTTCACCGCAACAATTTTGGTCTTAGATGAAAGTAAACGGTCAAATTCTGACATAATCAATTCACCGGAATCATTCATCGGAATCACCACCAGTTTCGCTCCTGTTTTTTCACATAAAAACTGCCAAGGCACTATATTGCTGTGATGTTCCAAAGCAGAAACCATGACTTCATCGCCTGCTTTCACAAAAGCAGCCATCCCGTTAGCCACTAAATTAATCCCTTGCGTTGTCCCCGAAGTGAAAATCACCTCGTGAAGATGTTCGGCATTAATGTGCTTTTGGATTTTCTCTCTGGAAGCTTCATAAGCATCAGTGGCCAACTGGCTTAACGTATGTACTCCTCTGTGAATGTTTGCGTTGATTTCTTCGTAATATTGGGTAATGGCGTTGATAACAACCTGCGGTTTTTGTGAAGTGGCACCATTGTCAAAATATAGTAAGGGTTTCCCGTTAACTGTCTGATTCAGAATCGGAAAATCGGCTCTTATTTTTTGGATATTCAGCATTTTTATTTAGAATTTTTCTAAATACAAAAGTAAACATTTGACCCCGAAATCAAGAATATTTTGCAAAAGTTTAATTTATCAACTAAAGGGTGAAAAAATTACTTCCTTTCAGCGCAAATAATTAAATTGCAGTACTATAACATCACATTATGAGAAAATTTTTCCGCTTCTTGGGATTGACTGTTTTGGCAGCCTTTATCTATTATGGTTTCGAAACCTATCCGAAACTGGATTTGATTTCCGGATTTTCATCCAAAAGCGTAGCTTCAGGCTATTTTTTGGACAACCGCTCTTTAGACGTTATTGAAAAAGGCGATAATGATATCGACATGATTGACCTGGCTAACAACCAAATCAACGATAAAGAAAAATTTGCAGAAGCTTCCGTATACGGTCTCAAATCCAGAAGGGCCATTTTCAGAGAAGGATTGGGTGCTGTTTTGGTGAATGATGACTATGATGCCTCATTACCTTATTTGGTACCCAAAAGAGCAAAACCCGACAATATAACACCTTTCCCATACGGAAATGGCGAACCAGAAGACACCGTTTTCAACAACGTGGATTATAAAAAAATCGAAGCAACAGTTAACAATGCCTTCGATAAAAAAGGACAGCAAAAACTAAGAACCAGAGCTGTAGTCGTAATTTACAAAGACAAAATCATTGCCGAAAAATATGCCGATGGCTTTACTAAAAACTCCAGACTTTTAGGTTGGTCAATGACGAAAAGTATTACCGCTACTTATTTTGGCATTTTGCAACAACAAGGAAAATTCGACATCTTCCAACCGGCACCCATTGCTGAATGGCAAAACGACGAACGTAAAAACATTACCACCAGCAATTTGCTACACATGAATTCAGGCCTGGAATGGGAAGAAGATTACAATAAAATATCCGATGTAACCAAAATGCTCTTCTTAGATGAAGACATGACCCGATCGCAATTGATCAAACCTGCCGTTTTCAAACCGAATACGCATTGGAATTATTCTTCAGGAACTACCAACTTGCTTTCCGGAATTTTAAGAAAACAATTCAAAACCCATCAGGAATACCTCGATTTCTGGTACAGCGAACTCATCGATAAAATTGGTATGAATTCCATGTTGGTGGAAGCGGATATGAAAGGTAATTATGTAGGTTCTTCCTATGCCTGGGCCAACGCAAGGGATTGGGCAAAATTCGGGTTATTATACCTGCATAAAGGCAATTGGAACGGTCAACAACTGTTCGATGAAAAATGGGTAAAATACGCAGCCACTCCAACAAACACATCCAACGGTCGCTATGGCGCTCAGTTTTGGTTAAATAGCAGTGGTCATTTTCCCGATGCGCCAAGAGAAATGATGTATTGCAACGGGTATCAGGGGCAGATGGTAGCCATATTCCCGTCAAAAGACCTTGTAATTGTACGTTTGGGTCTAACCGAAGAACCGGAATTTGATTTCAACGGATTTTTAAGGGATGTTACCAATAGTATAAAACAATAAAGCATAAAAAAACCGCCTCATTACTGAGGCGGTTTTTGTTTTTATAAATCAAATCCCATTTTCACGCCTAACTTATCAGCAATGATTCGGGCAATTTTAGCTCGTAATTCAGGTATTTTGATACTCGATGTCACTTCACTCGTAAACGCATACATCAATAATGCCTTAGCTTCTTTTTTAGGAATACCGCGTTGCTGCATGTAGAACATCGCACTGTCATCCAACTGACCAATCGTACATCCGTGGGAACATTTCACATCATCTGCAAAAATCTCCAATTGCGGTTTCGCATTGATAGTGGCTTTATCACTCAATAAAATATTGTTGTTTTGTTGGAACGCATCCGTTTTCTGTGCTTCCTTCTCCACAAAAATCTTTCCGTTGAAAACACCGGTGGATTGGCCGTCCAAGATCGTTTTATAATTCTGGTGGCTTTCACAGTTCGGCTGCTCATGGTTCACTAAAGTATAATGATCCACGTGTTGCTTATCGCCAATAATGGTAATTCCTTTCAACGTACTGTCAATTCGTTCTCCGTGGTGGTAGAAATTCAGGTTGTTACGCGTAATATTTCCTCCGAAAGAAAACGTATGTACCGCCACTCGGCTTTCCTGCTTCTGTGAAATATAAGTATTGTCAATCAGATTAGCGGTTTGCACATCATTCTGGATTTTATAATAATCCACTATGGCACGCTTTTGTGCAAAAATCTCAGTAACCGAATTCGTCAGCACCGGGTTTTCATTCAAACTCTGGTGACGCTCCACGATTTGCACATGGGCGTTTTCACCAACGATTACTAAATTTCTGGGCTGTACCATTAGCGCATCTTCTTTTCCGGTAGAAAAATAGATGATTTCAATGGGTTTCTCCACCACTTTACTTTTTGGTATGTTAATATAAGCGCCTTCATAAGCAAATGCAGTATTCAGAGAGGTCAAACTCTCTTCTTTACTCGCCACCTGATTGAAGAACATATCAATCACCATTTTGTATTTCGGTTTGGTCAATGCAGATGACATCAAACAAACATCCAAACCGTCATGGGTGGTAGATGATAAAAACGTACTGAAAATCCCGTCGATGAAGATCACTTTGTAAGTATCCAGATCGTTCAGGAAATATTTTTTTACATCTTTAATATCAATAGTGTTTTCCTTCTTCGGGAAGATGCTGAAATCATTCTTTAAAATGGCATTCAGCGAAGTATATTTCCAGGCTTCCTCTTTTTTAGTAGGAAATCCTTTGGTTTCAAAATTTTTCAATGCTTCCGTTCGAACATCATGTAACTCAGCAGCCACATCAACCTTCTCTTCAAAAGCCATAAATGATGAAAGTAATTTTTCTTTTAAATCCATCTTAAGCCTCTTGTTCTTGTTTAATCCAATCGTATCCTTTTTCTTCTAACTCCAATGCCAAAGAAGCATCCCCGGACTTTACAATTTTACCGTCCATTAAAACGTGTACAAAATCAGGAATGATATAATCTAACAAACGTTGGTAGTGTGTGATAACCACAACAGCATTATCTTTGCTTTTCAATTTATTCACACCATTGGCTACAATGCGTAATGCATCAATATCCAAACCAGAATCAGTCTCATCAAGGATAGCTAATTTCGGGTTCAGCATGGCCATCTGAAAGATTTCATTACGTTTCTTCTCTCCACCGGAAAAACCTTCGTTAAGAGAACGCGATAAAAACTTACGGTCAATTTCCAGTAAATCTGATTTTTCACGGATTAACTTCAACATTTCATTAGCCGGCATTTCTTCTTCTCCTTTAGCTTTACGGCTTTCGTTGATAGCCGTTTTCATAAAGTTAGTAACCGAAACACCCGGAATTTCCACTGGGTATTGGAACGAAAGGAAAATACCTTTGTGTGCTCTTTCTTCCGGAGCCAATTCTGAAATATCTTCACCATCCAAAAGGATCTCTCCTTCAGATACTTCATAATTTTCATTTCCTGCAATGATGGAAGAAAGTGTCGACTTTCCGGCACCGTTAGGTCCCATAATCGCATGGATTTCTCCAGCTTTTACTTCTAAATTGATTCCTTTTAATATTTCTTTATCCTCAACAGAGGCGTGCAAATTCTTTATCGTTAACATGATATTACTATCTTAAAAATATATTTATAATGATTATCCTACTGATCCCTCCAATGAAATCTCCAATAATTTCTGTGCTTCCACAGCAAACTCCATTGGCAGTTTATTCAACACTTCTTTACTGAAACCATTTACAATCAAAGCAATTGCTTTTTCAGTTGGAATACCACGCTGATTACAATAAAACACCTGATCTTCTCCAATTTTTGAAGTGGTTGCCTCGTGTTCAATTTTAGCGGATGTGTTTTTAGACTCGATGTAAGGGAAAGTATGTGCCCCGCAATTGTTCCCCATTAATAAAGAGTCACACTGTGAGAAGTTACGTGCATTATCGGCACGCGAACTGATTTGCACCAATCCTCGGTAACTGTTTTGTGATTTACCTGCTGAAATACCTTTGGAAATAATGGTCGATTTGGTGTTTTTACCCAAATGGATCATTTTGGTTCCCGTATCTGCCTGTTGGTAATTATTAGTAACGGCAATAGAATAAAATTCTCCAATGGAATTATCTCCTTTCAAAATACAAGAAGGGTATTTCCACGTTACTGCCGATCCGGTTTCCACCTGTGTCCAGGAAATCTTGGCATTCTTCTCACATATACCTCTTTTGGTCACGAAGTTGAATACACCACCTTTTCCTTCTTTATTTCCAGGATACCAGTTTTGTACTGTAGAATATTTGATTTCAGCATCGTCCAAAGCAATAAGTTCCACTACAGCAGCGTGCAACTGGTTCTCATCACGGCTTGGCGCTGTACATCCTTCCAAATAGGAAACATAACTGCCTTCATCGGCAATAACCAGCGTTCTTTCGAACTGTCCGGTTCCCCCTTGATTGATACGGAAATAGGTTGACAATTCCATCGGGCATCGAACGCCTTTCGGAATATAACAGAACGACCCGTCAGAGAATACCGCCGAGTTCAAAGCTGCATAAAAATTGTCTTTTTGAGGAACTACGCTTCCGATGTATTTTTGAACTAACTCAGGGTGTTCCTGAATCGCTTCCGAAATCGAACAGAAAATAATGCCTTTTTCAGCTAAAGTCTTTTTAAAAGTAGTAGCAACCGAAACCGAGTCCATTACGATATCTACCGCAACACCAGTCAGTTTCTTTTGCTCATCAATGGAAATACCTAACTTCTTGAAAGTCTCCAATAACTCAGGATCCACCTCATCAAGACTTTCGTATTTGTCTTTTTTCTTAGGTGCCGAATAATACGAAACCGCCTGAAAATCTGGCTTCTCATAATGCACATTCGCCCATTCCGGTTCGATCATTTCTTCCCAAGCACGGAACGCTTCCAAACGCCAATCGGTCATCCATTCCGGCTCGTTTTTCTTTTTGGAAATCGCACGCACGATATCCTCGTTTAACCCTGGAGGAAACGTTTCTGATTCGATATCGGTATAAAAACCGTATTCGTATTCTTTATTCTCGAGTTCGACTTTTAAGTCGTCTTCTGTATATTTACTCATTTTTTAATCTTACTTTTTTAATGTCAATGCCTTACAGCCAGTCTTTCTTCGACTCTTGACTTTCGACTTTCGACTATAGAGAAAAACTCTCCCCACAACCACAGGTTCTGTTGGCATTAGGATTGTTAAAAACAAATCCCTTTCCGTTTAACCCTCCAGAGTACTCCAAAACAGTACCCACCAGGTATAAAAAGGATTTCTTCTCTACTGCAATTTTCACCTGATTGTCTTCAAAAACTTTATCGTTTTCAGAGATTTCCTTGTCAAATTTCAACTCATAAGACAAGCCTGAACATCCTCCACTTTTAACCCCAACTCGCACATAGTCGTTTGTAGGGTCAAAACCATCGTCCTTCATCATGTCGACAATTTTCTTACTTGCTGATTCTGAAACTTTTATCATCGCTTATTTTGATTTTGTCTAAATTAAACCGTTTTAAACCGCAAAGATATAACATAAAAACCCTTTTTCATAATAAGTAACATTTTTATAACTAATTCCCTGATAAATAATCTTTATGTTGAAAAATCTTTTGTGGGAAATTTCATGTTTTGTTATATTTGATTGAAATCAAGCAAACAACTAAAAACCATGACTAAAAAACCGCTCTTAGTAATTGTAGCTTGTATGCTGCTAACCGGTTGCTCAACCGCTCTACTCCTTGATAAAAATCCGAAAGCAAAAGCCGATTTTGATACCAAAAAACAACAGGCGATCGTATTTTACAAACAAACAGAAGACACCAGCCTCATCGCCAAACACGATGAAATACAAAAAAGATTCACCGCTCATTTTGCCAAAACCGAAGAATTAAAGGTCATTGTAACTAAAAGCGATCAAGTGGTAAAATTTGCCAATACCAAGGAATACTACTTCAGAAACAAAAAAACCAGTCCGCCCGTAGGCCTTTTATTGTCCAACGGTAAAGACAAACCCATCTTAATCAAAAACCCGGGACGTTATATCGAAGAATTCGAAAAATACTTCGAAGTGCCTTTCAAGGATGTGGTCTACTACAAGGAAAGAAAAGAAAAAATCAAAAAACAAAACAAACAGAAAGCACAGGACATTTTGGACGACAAATTCAACATGACCGAAAAACTGGCACTAAAAATCCAAAAGCTTCCCTATGCGCTTTATGTTCCGAAAGACAAATTCAATCCTGCCAAATGCAAGGGCAACAAGGTAACCATCACAGTCTATAAGGATGCTGCCAAAAAGAAAAAAACCGGTATTCAAATTGTCGAATTGTACGACCAAAACAATCAAATACTGAAATACAGTAAACTGGTAAACAAATCCGTTAAGGAAGAAACCACCTACTACCGCGATAAATTCAGCCTGATTGACAGCATTGTGAGTATTGACGAAAAAGGGAATAAAACCAAAGACATTTACAAATACAACAAAGACCACTTCGCCATCATTTCTGTAGGCAAAAAAGGCGTAGCACTATCTTCCATTTATTACTTGGATTCGAAAACATCGCTTCCCACAAAAGGAGAACGCTATGATAGCGACGGGGAAATGTCCGGTTTCCCGAAATCCTATAAATACGACGACAAAGACCGCATCATCGAAGAAGACGAAGGGGTATTCAAAATTGTCTATGAATACAAGAACCCTACCGATCGCAGCCACTCCAACTACAAGAAAATAGAAAACAAAACGGTTGTCTTAGAAAACATCATCACAACCAACAAGAAAAAACAAAAAGTGGAAACGCGAAGCGAAGGCAAGACCATCTCAAAAACCATTACCAAATC
>DATEDY010000305.1:0-2729 GCA_035281405.1 Flavobacterium sp. | reverse complement strand
AAACAGGTAGGACCACAATCTTTGGAATCAGCTTGTCTATATGTAGGAAATTTTTTCAATTTTATTAGTTTGTTTTGAGCAAAAATAGATAAAACAGCCTAAAAACCTAGGCCGTTTTATAATTAATTACCTGTTAACTGCTGAACATTACCATAAGCCTCAAGAGACTTTTTAGCATCATTCCGGTTTTCAGGAAAAGAAACACATGAATCAAACATATTATTTGATATATAGAACAGGGAAAATTTCCCTGTTCAATTTACCAGATTATCCAATCAAAACTGGAGCTCCACAAAAATAAGCTCTGCAATTTCCATTGCTATAATAATAGCTGTATCCTCCTGGATTTGTAGCTTTACAGTTTGTTAAACTGGTTCCAGTCCAATACTGAAAAGCACACCCAATAGGAATACCTCCTTTAATTGCTTTTTGCTCACCGTTTGATAATTTCTGAGCACCATCTAAGTTTAAAATGTTTTTTAACATGATATACGAATTAAAGATTAGTGATTAAAGCGGACAACAGTATGCACTGCTTCCACGTCTCAATAAATAATAGCCCGGACCACATGTAGTACCATCTGGATTAAGCCAAGCTTGTTTACATCCTTGAGGAATTCCTCCATTGATTGCTTTTTGCTCACCGTTTGATAACTCCTGAGCACCATCTAAGTTTAAAATGTTTTTTAACATGATCTTAATTTTATTAATTTGTTAATTATCCAAAGGACAAATATGATCGTAGTTAACACAGTCAACTTCATACCCTAAGCTAGCGCAAAAGCACAATCCAAAAGGACTTCCGCTTCCTAACACTAACTTTTGTTCAGCATTTGTCATTTTCTGAACGCCTTCAAGGTTTGCAATGCTTTTTAACATAATCTATAAATTATTTTCTGATACACTGACAAATAGCATAGTTGCTATCCGGACTTTGGATATAACATCCTTGATTTACAGGACACCCTGCGTTACCCACTCCTGTACAAACGATATTACTATCAGTACATGGTCCCGGTCTTCCACCTTGGATTGCCTTTTGATCAGCAGTTGATACTCTTTGTGCTCCTTCTAAGTTTAAAATGTTTTTTAACATGGTATTAGTTTTTTGATTTAAAAATTAATGCTGTACAATTAGCAAGCATTCCAACAACATTCAACAGTACTGCAATGTTTTTTGTATACACCATTACAGTAGCAAGGAAAACTTGCACCACCATCACCATCAATTTCAAGTTGTCTTAATGAACCTGTGATCGTTCTTTGCTCAGATTTTGATAATTGTTCTGCTCCGTCTAATTTTAAAATGTTTTTTAACATAACTTAATAGTTTTAAATGTGGTTTATTTTCCAATCATTTAAAGACAGTTGGAATTTCTGTCCATTCTCGGCCAAGAATATTGTATGCGCTTTATTGCGCTATTTTATTGTAGTGTGACTCAAACTCTTCCTCGAAGTCACTCATGAAAAACTGTAGATCTGAAATTTCATACTCCTCTGGAAAAAGTCTGGAATTGACAATTTTAACCGGTGTGTAATTCAATTCATTTTTCAAGCACCAGTTGTATTGATTATGGATTTCGTTATTTACGAGCATATCATGAGCAGATACCTTCCATTTTTCCTTCCAGGCTTCTAATCCAATTTTATTGATGTGCCAATCAATTAAAGCTTCATGTCCTTTTTCAGGATCGTTTGCATTAATCACCAATAAATTTTCCACAACGAAACTGAAAGGATTTTGTTCATTTTCAGGGTTAACATTGAACAAAACATTAAGATAAACGCTTTCCGGATATCGCTGATAAAGCTTGTATGCATCTTCAAACGCCTTATGACAATGCCCACAGCTTGGACTCAGAAAGAGAATAATATTTGTACTGAAGTTAGGATTTCCAAATTCAATTCCTTTTAATTTATGCAAATCGATTTCCGATGCCACCTCTTTAGTAAGCGATTGAAAAACTTTAAAATTTCTTTTAAGCCTTTTCAGCTTTTTAACTTCTTTGGAAGTATTCACTTCTTTTTCAAGAACAGGTTTCAACAGCATCCATCCCGAAAAGATTAAAACAAAAGAGAACAAATAAGCAAACACTCCAATAGGTAAATCAGCAATGAATGCAGGTAATGGACTGAAGACAAGTCCTACTCCTTGTATAAAAACAACACCCGATACAGCCAAACAAAGCAAACACCACTTTTTAATTTTTGCCTTCTGAATCCAAATCGAATACACCAAAAAAGGAATAGCAAGAAGACTTAAGCCAGAAATGAGTGAAGCAGATTGCTCAGGCTGTGTTAATAATGCAAAAAAGTTAATTCCAAAAAACAAAAGAGGTAAATCAGTAAAACTTAACCAGCTTGTAATTTGACTTTGGTCAGACTTAATTACCGAGTCACAAGAGGCGTCAGGTTTCAAATTACAGAACTTAGAAACCAATTCTGTTTTGATATCCAGCTTTTCCTGTAAAATCAAAACACTTAAAATGAGACCTAATATAGATGTTCCAAAAAGAAAAAGTGAATTAACCGTATATCCGTTTAAATAAATTGAGGCCGAAATTAACGATAAAGCAAGCAAAGTATAAGTAAGCCATTTAAAATTATTTACCGTTGGAAGCTGCTTCGTTTCATTAGGTTCAACAGCAATAATAATTTGATCCCAATCTAACAGAAACTCGTTAAATGATAATTTAGTTCTTTTCCCTTTTTCGTTTTCAATGGTAACA
>DATEDY010000304.1:0-11368 GCA_035281405.1 Flavobacterium sp. | reverse complement strand
CCCGTTCTTACAGTAGAAAACATAACATGCGGTGGATCTTCACCGACTGCGTTAAAAAAAGAAAAAGGAGCTAAATTGTTAATTCCGTTCTTGTCGACTGTTGAAATCCATCCTATAGGACGTGGAATTACAGTTCCGGTTAACAGTTTGTATAAAGTGGAAGCATCCGTATTTTGAGTATCGAATTGCATTAGTTTGGTTAGTTGGTTTCTACAAATTAAGTGAAAAAATATCCAATTTGAAATAGATAAATGCCCAACTTATTTTAATTTTACCGAATATCAAAAACATTTACCATGAGTTATTATAAAATTGAAAATCTGGAGCATTATTTTAAAATGTATAAGAAGTCGGTACGCGAACCTCGAAAGTTTTGGGACAAAGTTGCCGATGAGAATTTCACTTGGTATCAAAAATGGGAAAAAGTTTTTGATGTAGATATGCAGGAAGCACAATTTAAATGGTTTATTGATGCTAAAGTGAATATTACAAAAAACTGTATTGATCGACATTTAGCAAGAAAAGGAGAAAAGACAGCCATCATTTTTGAACCTAATGATCCAAATGAAGAAGCTTTGCACATTTCTTATAATGAATTGTACAGAAGAGTTTCTAAAATGGCTAATGTTTTACGTGACCAAGGTATTAAGAAAGGAGATCGTGTTTGTATTTACTTACCAATGATTCCTGAATTAGCGATAGCTGTTCTGGCATGCGCCCGAATTGGAGCTATACACTCGGTCGTATTTGCCGGTTTTTCAGCATCGGCGGTTACAGCAAGAATCAATGACTGTGAATGCAAAATGGTAATTACTTCTGATGGTGGATATAGAGGAAATAAAACCATCGATTTAAAAAGTATTGTTGATGAAGCCTTGGAAAAATGCCCGACAGTTGATAAAGTTTTGGTAGTTAAAAGAACTAATGAAGCCGTGACTATGATAGCTGGTAGAGATATTTGGCTACAACCATTACTAGATGATGCTGTTGATAACAATGTCGCTGAAATCATGGATGCTGAAGATCCTTTGTTCATCTTATATACATCTGGATCTACCGGAAAACCAAAAGGAATGTTGCATAGCACAGCAGGTTATATGGTTTATACAGGATATACTTTTAAAAATGTATTCAATTACGAAGACAATGATGTTTTTTGGTGTACTGCTGATATCGGTTGGATTACAGGACATTCCTATATTCTATACGGACCATTACTGAATGGAGCAACTACGGTTATTTTTGAAGGAATACCTTCTTATCCGGATTTCAGTCGTTTTTGGGAAGTCATTGAAAAACATAAAGTTACGCAATTTTACACAGCACCAACAGCCATTCGATCATTAGCCAAAGAAAGCATTGATTATGTTCAAAAATTCCCAATGAAATCATTAAAAGTTATTGGATCTGTAGGTGAACCAATTAATGACGAAGCTTGGCATTGGTACAACGACCATGTAGGAGGGAAGCGTTGTCCGTTAGTAGATACTTGGTGGCAAACCGAAACTGGTGGAATTATGTTATCTCCAATTCCTTTCGTTACACCTACAAAACCAACATACGCGACTTTACCATTGCCAGGAATTCAGCCTGTTTTAATGGATGAATTACGCAATGAAATTGAAGGAAATCAAGTAGTAGGAAGTTTATGTATTAAATTTCCATGGCCGAGTATAGCAAGAACTATTTGGGGAGATCATCAACGTTATAAAGAAACGTATTTCACTGCTTTCCCTGGAAAATATTTCACAGGTGATGGTGCTTTACGTGATGAAGTCGGTTATTATAGAATTACAGGTAGAGTAGATGATGTAATTATCGTTTCTGGTCATAATTTGGGAACTGCACCAATTGAGGATTCGATCAATGAACATCCAGCCATAGCCGAGAGCGCAATTGTAGGTTTTCCTCATGACATTAAAGGAAATGCTTTGTATGGTTTTATTATTTTGAAAGAAACCGGCGAGACAAGAGACAGGGATAATTTATCCAAAGAGATTAATCAAATCATAACGGATCAAATAGGCCCTATTGCAAAATTAGATAAAATACAGTTTGTGAGTGGTTTGCCAAAAACACGTTCGGGAAAAATCATGCGTAGAATTTTACGTAAGATTGCTGAAGGTGATTATTCTAACTTTGGAGATACATCAACCCTTTTGAATCCTGAAGTTATTGATGAAATTAAGGGTGGGAAAATCTAAAAAAAATAAAATTTAATAAAGTAGTAGCATAGCGCATTTTTCATATTAAGCGCTATAAAAATTTTAAAAAAATGAATGATTATAATACGCTTTTTCAAAGTAGAGCAAACGACTATCATCTTGCAATGCAAGAATATCCTCATGTTAGAATTAATGAGTTTAATTCATTAATCGGAACTACTGATTTTTCAGACGTAAAAATGGTTTTGGATGTTCCATCAGGTGGCGGTTATTTAAAAAATTATCTACCAAAGCATGTTAATATCACGTCAACTGATTTTTCAAAAGGTTTTATAAATGAAGATATAAAGTTAGTTTCTCCCGAGAAACTGCCATTCGAACCGGATTCTTTTGACGCGATTTTTTCACTTAGTGGCATGCATCATCTAAAAAATGTTCCTTTATTTGTTGAGGAATGTCTTAGAATTCTTAAAAAAGACAGAACTTTTATTTTTGCTGATGTCAAAGAAGGCTCTAATGTTGACTTTTTTTTAAATGATTTTTTAAATGAGTATAATTCATTAGGACATGAGGGTATTTTCTTTTACCAAAATTATTTTGAAAACTATCCAAGTATTCAAGAAAAAATAATTGATTGTCAGTATAACGAATACCCTTTTTTATTTAATAATGAAACTGAAATGATTCGTTTTTTTAAACTCTTTTTCGGGCTGGATAAGGCTAATGATAGTATTATTTCAGAAGGAGTTAATGATATTTTAGGAATACAAAAAACTGCAAAAGGATTAGAAGTTAACTGGGGTTTACTTCAATACACATTGAAAAAATAGTTTTAAAGCGTTATAAACCTACTGAATAATTATTCATTCAATTTTGGCAATTGCATTAAGTCACCAAATTCTGTATTAAATCGTTCAATTGAACTTCTTATTAGTCCTGCATTTGAAAAAAAAGTGAGTTCTCCAAAAATTATTTTATTACCAATTGAATATAAATCAACTCGTAAAAAAATAAAACCTTCGGATAATTTTTTTGCAACCTGAATCATTTGGTCAAAATTATCTGGTTTCTCAAAATTAGCTTCTGAAAAAGCGGTTATGTCTTTTTCTGGTAGTATTTTATTCCAGTCTAGGTCATAAAAGCTTTTTCTTAAGTTTTCTTGTTTATTTTTTTGAACAAAAACATATTTCGGTTCTCCATGAAAACAATGGAATTTATAATCTATAAGAGAGTCACTGTCAATTTCGGATATATATTTTTCAGCTAAAATTCTTGGAGGGAGATTTTTATAAATCGCTTCTCTAAATCTATAATAATAATTATCTGATAGGAATTGGTTTAATTTTTTTTGGGTTTGTTCAAGATTTAATTCACTCTTATTTTTTACAATAATATTGTATCCGGAACCATGAGTACCTTTTAAAACAAATTGATCGGGTAAAGTATCAAAGTTTATTTGATCTACAGAATCATAAACTCCGTAAACTTCATTTAGATATTCTTTTCCGATTTTTTCTTCAACATAGCTTCTGACTTCGTATTTATCAACAAAATTCCCGTAATTTTCTTTATAATAATATAGTTTAAGCCAAAGTATTTTTTCCATAAACTCCTTTGGATTAATTAAGTCCGGTTTGGTATTGTTTTTTAGGAAATATTGTAGAATTGAAATTTTTTTATCGTTGCCACCAATACGTTTATGTAAACTTATTTGGAGTTTGTAATATTTTCTCTTAAAGAAATTCATGAATTTATTTTTTAATCGCTAGTTTTTGTAATAAAGTTATAGTCCTAATTTTCCACGCATTTTCAAATAAGCCATGGCAATACTAAAGGCATAATTTGCTGAAGTTGTAATATACGGCGGAGTAATCTTATAAGCATTTAATATTTCCAAAAGTGAATATTGCTTATTGGTATTATCTATTATTTTTCCGTGCATTACTTCTACATCTAATAAATCATTTTTAAGACGACCGCTGTGTAATTTATGTAAATATTCGTTCAGAATTTCAACATCATAATGGATTCTATGACCAATAAGTGTTGCATTTCCTATGAAATTGATCAAAGATTCGATAGCTTGAATTTCATGATAAATTAATTCTTTTTCAGCTAAAATTTCATCTTTATTCAATTCAATTTCAAGGGTATTTTCGAGCATAATTTGTCCCTGGTCGATAGTAACTGCACCAATGGAAAGTATTCTGTCTTTAGATGGATTAATCCCTGTCGTTTCAAGATATATAACAACTTTTCGATTGGTATTATACTCAAATTGACTTACATAATTCTTCCAGAAATCAGGATATTCCTTACCTATATTTTTTAGCCAATCGAGCATATTATGAAAATTGTGTTAATTGAAAAGTATCTTTTACAATTTCTTCCAAATCTTTTAGAACATGTAAGGATTCTTTAAGTTTTTCTTTGTCGGGTTTTGACAAATTTTCTACGTCAATTAAAATGCCAGTATTGTCATTTTTAAGACCTTCCAAAGTTCTTAATCTTGAAATCATTAAAAATACATCCGAAGCATTCAAATATATTTCAGCATTTTCTTTGTCTTTAATAACTAACTCTTTGTATCTGGAATAGGTATTATTAATTCCTTTCAATCCATGATGGAAGGCTAACAATCTAGCAATATCTACCATTTGGTCAATGGCTTTTGCTTTAATATTAAATCTTCCATCTTCTTCTTCATTAAATTTTTTGAAAAAATTAAGTGGAGCCGGTTTATTAATGGCATCGTTACCTAAATAATCGAAGAACAAGACTTTGTTTTTCAAATTAAAAATAGTGTCGGTAATTTCACTTTCCATGCTTTGGTCACCATAAACAAACTCAAAATCAAAGAAGATTGAACAATGTTCATTAGTGTATTCACCCGGAGTGTTAATCCAGTTTTCGTATTGCTTTATCCACTCATTCAATGATTTACACCAATGTTGATTGTGAGAGTTGTGTCCAAATTCACAATGTTTATAACCTACTTTTTCCAAAATTTCGTTGATTCGTTTTGTCATTTGATTAAAATAATCTTTTACATAGCGAACCTGTTGGATATCAATGTCTTTGTAGATCAAAAAACTATCATGATCTGTTAATAAAAGCTGTTCCTTTCTTCCCTGACTTCCGATGCTGAAAAAAGCGAAAGAGACAGGAGGGGAGCCCAATTCTAAAATCGCAATTTCAATGGAACGTCTTATGATAGCCAAAGTAATCTCACCCGAAACATTGAAAACATGCTGTAATGGAATGTTTTTGGTAACAGCTTGTTGAATAATATCGGCTAAAGCCAAACGAACAGATTTTAACTGCTGTGCGGTGGCTGAACGTTTAATTTCTCTCAACAAAACACCAGGAGAATTTGCTTGAGCTTGTACTAAATCATGTTGAGTAATTACTCCTTTAACATCAGTATGTGGTGTACCATCAATAGTTACACATAAATGATGTACTTTGTGAGAAAGCATAACTAATTGTGCTTCAGCTAATGAAATGTTTTCTGTTACAGTAATAACAGGAAAGGTCATAATTTTATCAATATGTGATTGAATAGCCTGTTTTCCTGTAGCCACTTTCAATCTAAAATCAGCATCAGTAACAATTCCGACTAACTTATTATCTTCTTTAACAAATACATTATCCAAAAGATTGTCGGTCATAAGCAGAGCAACTTCACGAATTGTTTGGTCGTTGGGTACTATAATAGGTTTTTTATTATAAGTTAAAGTTTGGAAAAAGGATAGATCATTCTGAAATTCAGATAATTGCAGAGAATCAAATAATAACTTATTGTTTGCTTTATCAGCGGGATTATTGGAATTTATAGCAAAACTTTCCAATAAGAAATTCAAAACGTCAGGATTTTGTACTACAAATGGTTTGAATACATCAATAGGTATGGCATATAAAATACTTTCTTCATTTGCCTTAGCTGTCATTTGATAATTGTTTTTAGCAAAAAAAGGACGTAAACCAAAAACATCACCAACATAACATTTGTTTAATAAAGTTTCATCAGCATCAGCAATAACAGTTAAATGTACAACACCTGAATGTATAACATAAAAAGCATCATGAAGATTATCGTTGATTTGAAATAACGTTTTATTCTTAGGTAAATGATGAACACGAATTTTTTTAGCTATAACTTTTAGTTCTTCAAAACTTAAAAAATTAAAAGGTTTGAAATCTTTAAGAAAATTAGCAACATTTTCGGAAATAGAATCTTTCATTACAACTGTGTTTGTCATACAAGGGTAAAAGTAAGCACAAATTCTGTAAGAAAGAAGTGGAAATTAAAATTTCCTATTTTACATAATATAAATTATAGTTCAAAAATATAGCCGATAATTAATCGGCCATACTAAATAATCTTTCTCTGAATTTCTTACCAATACTGATTTGCAGATTCTTTTTATATTCTTCTAACAACCAGTCTCTATAATTTTTAGTTGAATTCGATAAGCAGCGACAAAATATTTTTACGCGATATGCCGCTGACTCTTCCAAATATTTGGCTAATTTTTTTGCTTCGTTCAAATCATCTGAATTTTCAACACACATGATGGCGTGCTGATTTATAGATTCTTCAATGACAGTTTTAGGACGTAAATTTTTACGTAATGCAGTTTTAAATTCTTCTTCAATATCAAAATCTAAAACGACAGAATTTTTGAAAAACTGACGAATTTCAGGAGGCATTTCATATTTAAAATGCATTTCAATTTCTGCGTCTTCACGAAGATTTTCCAAATAATATTCGGGAGATTTAAATATATGTTGCCAATCAACCGGTGCATCCCATAATCCAAATCTAGCGGCATTATTTCCTAAATCAATAATCGTAAATTCTTTTTTATTTGGCAATAAACGAGATCCACGGCCAATCATTTGAAAATACAAAGTCAATGATTTTGTTGCGCGATTAATAATAATGGTTTCTACTGTGGGTTCATCGAATCCTGTAGTTAAAATCCCAACCGATGTTAAAATAGCATCCGGTGTATGTTTAAACCATTTCAATATATCTTTTCTTTCTTCTGCAGATGTTGTATTATCAAGATGTTTGATAGTATAACCTGCTTCTTTGAAAGTATCTAAAACATATAAAGAGGTATGAATTCCGTTATTAAAAATAAGTGTTTTTTTGCCTTTTGAAACTTCCTCATAAGCATTAAGCAACTTACTTTGCATGTCTAATTGTGAATACAATTCATCCGAAGACTTTACGGTATAATCACCATTTATTCCAACTTTCAAACTCTGTAAACCTACATCATAGCTTAATGTGTTGGCTTTAGCAAGATATCCGTTTTCAATTAATTTATTTATTGGATCACCAACAATCAATTGCTTATAGTTTTCATACATTGGCAATTTGATATTGGAACTTAAAGGTGTTGCAGTTACTCCTAAAATAAAAGAATTTTTAAAGAATGAGAATAACTTCCGGAAAGAATTATAATGTGCTTCATCAATGATAACCAATCCGATATCATCAATTAATAATTTCTCATCATTCAGACGGTTTTTCAAAGTTTCCACCATAGCTACAAAGCAAGAATATTCGCCTTGATCCGGTAAATCTTTGATTTTAGAATTGATAATTTTGTTTTTTACTCCGAAACCATCAAGCATTTTTGAAGTTTGCTTACAAAGCTCGATTCTGTGAGTCAGAACCATTACTTTTTTATTGTGATATTCAAGATATCTACGCACGATTTCAGAAAAAATTACCGTCTTCCCTCCTCCTGTTGGCAATTGATATAATAGATGATAATTAGGCTCAACTTCGTCCATACGATCGAATATGGCGCTAATGTCACGCTTTTGGTAGCTGTATAGCTCCTTCCTTTCTTCTGCTTTAGTTTCCAAATCGTGATTAGACATCTGTTTTTATCAATTTTTGCAAAAGTACACCTAAAAAACTGTTCTCTAGCACTTTTTGAAATAAAAATTTACTTTATATTATTTTTAACTAATTTGAAGTAGCTCACAAGACCTTAATTTATAAAAGATTTCTTTTCTTTGCATAAGGATTTTGTACTAACAATATTCTTTATTCAATCTCAATTTGACACTCCATGATTTCAGTTAAAAATTTCAAAATTCTTGCCTTAATCGAAGGGATTTCGGCCATATTACTTTTCTTTTTTGCCATGCCAATGAAATATGCTTTTGACATGCCAATTTTTGTGCGCTACATAGGTATGGCGCACGGTTTGTTGTTTACCGCTTACATTTTAATGGCAACTATGCTTAAATTTGAAGACGATTGGAATTGGAAAAAATATGCTGTAATCTGTTTAGCATCAATTCCACCATTTGGAACTTTTTATATCGAAAAGAAATATTTAAGAAATGCTTAAATTCACTGAGAAAATATTCGGCTGGTGCTATAAGCTATTAATGAAACTGGACTTTAACGAGACAATAGCGTCTTATTTCAGTTTAGCAGTCAATATCATCATTTTGAGCTGTATAGCTTATGTGATGTATATGATTTTCCGTTTCATTTTAGTTACCGTCATGGCTATTGTAGCTAAAAAATCAAGAACTAAATTTGATGATTTATTAGTATCCAATGAAACGGCCAAATATATTTCACACTTAATTCCGCTGATTTATATCTATAAATCGGTTCCGATAATTTTAGAGGATTTTACTTCCTGGGAAACTATCTTCGGACGTCTTGTTGCAGTCTATATTGTGCTTTTGGTAATCTGGATTGTTCAATCAATTCTAAGAGCGTCAAGAGATCATTTAAAAAGCAAAACAGAATATAGTGACAAGCCTATCGACAGTTACGTTCAGGTAATCATGATTTTGCTTTGGATTTTAGGTGTAATTATAATCGTGGCTAAAATCATGGATATCGGAACGGACACCTTGGTAAAAACATTAGGAGCGGTTTCTGCAGTTATTATCTTAATTTTCAGAGATACAATTCTTGGTTTTGTAGCTAGTGTTCAGGTTTCAATTAATGATATGATTCGTATTGGCGATTGGATTACAATGGATAAATTTGGAGCAGATGGTGATGTTATTGAAATAAATTTAGCAACTGTAAAAGTCCGCAATTTTGATAATACAACAACTACCATTCCAACATATAGCTTGATTTCAGATAGTTTCAGAAACTGGCGCGGTATGATTAATTCTGACGGAAGACGAATCAAACGTCATGTGTTGATTAAAACAAATTCTATCCGATTTGTACGCGAAGAAGAATTGGAAGTTTTTAAAAAAATCCAGCTTATCAGTACTTATATTGAGAAAAAACAAGCCGACATTAAAAAGCATAATGAATTACATGATGTAGATAAGTCCTTGTCTATCAATGGTAGAAATCTGACCAATTTCGGGTTGTTCCGAAAATACCTCACTCGTTATTTGGAGAATTACCCAGGCTTGAATAAAGATATGCTTTTGTTATGCCGTCATTTACAGCCAACATCGCAAGGAATACCTTTAGAAGTTTATGCCTTTTCAAAAGACAAACGTTTCGAAAACTACGAATACATAATGAGTGATATTTTTGATCATATTTTAGCTTCAGTAGTATATTTTGACTTGGAAATTTTCGAAATGCCTTCCAGTAAAAACGCAATTAGCGAAGCTTAAAAAGTGATTATGGAGTTTATCGTTAAGAATGTTATTCCGGAAGATTATCAGGAATTAGGTGAATTGATGGTGGAAGTATATTCCCAATTGGATGGATTTCCAAAGCCTGAAGAACAACCGGATTATTACAATCTTTTGAGAAATGTAGGCGATTTTACTAAAAATGATACTACAGAACTTCTTGGTATTTACAGTAATGAAAATAGTTTACTTGCGGGAGTTGTTTTCTTCGGAGATATGAAGCACTATGGCTCAGGCGGAACCGCTACTGCTGAAAAAAATGCTGCAGGTTTTCGTTTGTTAGCGGTTAGTAGTAAAGCCCGAGGTATGGGATTAGGTAAAACACTAACGATGGAATGTATTGAAAAAGCAAAAGCAATGAATTTGCAGCAAGTTATCATCCATACCACAAATGCCATGAAACCTGCATGGGTAATGTATGAAAAAATAGGTTTTGAGCGCTCCGGAGATTTAGATTTTGTTCAAGGAAACCTTGAGGTTTTCGGTTTCAGATATCAATTATAATTATTCTGATTTTTCCATTCTGTCTTTTACAAATTCCACCTGTGTTTTGCCGTGAGCAACAGGTTTTCCATCCTTTCCTAAACTAACCATGGTTATGGTATCTATCGTAATAATGGTCTCGCGTGTCATCATGTTACGGACTTCACATTTTAAAATCAATGAAGAGTTTCCGAATTTCACCACATCAAGTCCGATTTCAACAATATCCCCTTGTTTTGCTGAACTGATGAAATTGATTTCCGACATGTGTTTGGTTACTACACGTGGATTTTCCAATTGAACAATTGAATACAATGCTGCCTCCTCATCTATCCATGCTAATAGTTTACCTCCAAAAAGTGAATGATTCGGATTTAAATCTTCGGGTTTTACCCATTTTCTTGTATGAAATCTCATAATAAGTTATGTTTATTAATTGTGTCATTTATAATGTCGATATGATCAAATGCTAAATCAGGCAAATCATTAATTTTAAACCATTTGGCTTCTTTAGCGTCATCTGAAGCTTTAGCTATCGTGTTTTTATTGACAGTGCTGAAATAAGCAATGGAAACTACATGACTTCTTGGGTCACGGAATGGTTTTCCATAAGCACCAATTTGTATTAGCTCGTTTATTTTAACTTGTGTTTCTTCTTCCAGTTCTCGTTTTGCAGCTATTTCCAAGTCTTCATTTTCATCAACAAAACCACCTGGCAATGCCCAACAATCCTTAAATGGTTCATTCTTACGTTTGATTAATAATAGCTGTTTGGGATTGGTGTCTTTAATCAAGACAATATCAACAGTAACGGAAATTTTGGAAGTATACATACGTAATGTTTTCAACACTAAATTACTAATAACTTTTGGAAGTATTCCTTAGTAATGCTCATAATTTTCGTAAATTTAAGAAAAACAAAGACGATGGAAACGCGCGACACACAACTCTTGGATTGGAGAGGCGATACCTTAGGAATGGTCAATTCACAATCTTCCATTGAAGAAACTTTTCAAAATCAAACCATTAGGCCTATTCTGAAATTACAGAATGATTTATTGATT
>DATEDY010000303.1:0-6768 GCA_035281405.1 Flavobacterium sp. | reverse complement strand
GTTCTCTGTAAAATATTTCTTGGTAGCAATCCTTTTCGTGTTGTTTGATGTGGAGGTTATCTTTATGTATCCATGGGCTGTAAATTTCCGTGAAATGGGAATGGAAGGTCTTGCAAAAATGGGAATCTTCATGGCTTTGCTGGTGGTTGGTTTCTATTATGTGATCAAGAAAAAAGGATTAGAGTGGGAATAAAAATTTAAGAATTAAGATTTCTATTTTGAATTTTAGCAGATACTGAAAACCGAAACCGAAATCTCCAATCTGAAATACAATGAATGATTCTTCTAAATATACAATGGTAGATGCTCCGGAAGGTTATGCCGGAGAGGGCTTCTTCGCTACAAAATTAAGTGACGTAGTAGGGTTGGCTCGCGCTAATTCGCTTTGGCCATTACCATTTGCAACTTCTTGTTGCGGAATTGAGTTTATGGCAACTATGGCATCGCATTATGATGTGGCACGTTTCGGTTCTGAGCGTATGAGTTTTTCTCCTCGTCAGGCCGATATGCTTTTAGTAATGGGTACTATTGCTAAGAAAATGGCGCCTATATTACGTCAAGTATATGAACAAATGTCTGAACCTAAATGGGTAATTGCTGTAGGTGCTTGCGCTTCTTCTGGGGGTGTTTTTGATACCTATTCCGTACTTCAAGGTATTGACAAAGTAATCCCGGTGGACGTTTATGTGCCAGGATGCCCGCCAAGACCTGAACAAATCTTAGACGGAATCATGCGTTTGCAGGAAATTGTGAAAAGCGAATCGGTACGACGTCGTAGTTCAGACGAGTACAAAGATTTATTAGGTTCTTATAACATCAAATAGTATGGCTTTAGAGAGCGCTGTAATTCAACAGAAATTAATTGACCAATTCGGATTGAAAGTGTCTGAATTTGTTCAACTACACGATATTTTAACTTTTGAAGTTGCACCCGATGCAATTTTAGAAGTTATGAAATACCTTAAAGAAGACGAAGTACTTCGTTTTAATTTTCTAACTGATATTTGTGGCATTCATCATCCTGAATATGCTGAAGAGCGTCAATTTGCTGCAGTTTACCACATGCACAATTGGTTGGATAATGTTCGTATCAGAATCAAAAGTTTTCTTCCGGCTTCCAATCCGGAAATCGATTCAGTAGTTCCTTTGTTTTTAGGCGCTAACTGGATGGAACGAGAAACGTATGATTTCTTCGGAATCGTTTTCAAAGGACATCCGCAGTTAAAACGTATCCTGAATATGGACGAAATGACAGTTTTTCCAATGCGAAGAGAATTTCCACTAGAAGATGGAGGACGTACTGATAAAGACGACCGTTTCTTCGGAAGAACACAACAAAATTGTTAATAAACCTGAAAACCTTATCCATGTCAGAGTTATTATTACCACCAGAACAACGTTACGCTAACGTCATCAATCAAAGAAGAAATGAAGACGGTAGTGAATTGACTATATTAAACTTGGGGCCTACACACCCTGCTACTCACGGTATCTTCCAAAATATCCTTTTAATGGATGGGGAAAGAATCTTGGATGGTGAGGCAACAGTAGGTTACATTCACAGAGCTTTTGAAAAAATTGCTGAAAACCGCCCGTTTTACCAAATTACTGTTTTAACTGACCGTTTGAACTATTGTTCTGCGCCTATTAATAACATGGGTTGGTGGATGACGCTTGAAAAAGCATTGGGTATCGAAGTGCCAAAACGTGTGCAATACATGCGTGTTATAGTTATGGAATTGGCACGTATCGCAGATCATATCATTTGTAATTCGGTTTTGGGAGTTGATACTGGTGCTTTAACCGGTTTCTTATATGTATTCCAGTTCCGTGAGAAAATTTATGAAATCTACGAAGAAATTTGTGGTGCACGTTTAACAACGAATATGGGTCGTATTGGTGGTTTCGAAAGAGATTGGTCACCTGCGGTTTGGACTAAGTTGGATGCTTTCCTTGAAGAATTTCCTGGCGTATGGCAAGAATTTGAAAACTTATTGGTGCGTAACCGTATTTTCATGGACAGAACAATCAATGTTGGTCCTATCTCTGCTGAAAAGGCCATGAGTTATGGTTTTACAGGTCCTAACCTACGTGCAGCCGGTATCGATTATGATGTTCGTGTTGCCCAACCTTATTCTTCTTACGAAGACTTCGAATTTGATGTTCCTGTTGGAAAATCCGGAGATACCTACGATCGTTTCTGCGTACGTAATGCTGAAGTATGGGAAAGTTTGAAAATTATCAAGCAAGCCTTGGCTAAAATGCCGGAAGGTTCTTTCCATGCTGATGTTCCTGAATATTACTTGCCTCCAAAAGAGGATGTTTATACTACAATGGAATCTTTAATCTATCACTTTAAGATTGTAATGGGTGAGATTCCGGTTCCTTTGACTGAAGTTTATCACCCGGTTGAAGGAGGAAACGGTGAGTTAGGTTTCTATCTGATTACAGATGGTAGCCGTACACCATACCGTTTACATTTCAGAAGACCGTGTTTTATATATTATCAAGCATTTAACGATATGGTTAGAGGTCAGAATCTTTCTGATGCTATCGCAACCTTGTCAAGTTTAAATGTTATCGCTGGCGAATTAGACGCATAATGAGTATGGAAAAACATAATTTTAAACAAGAAATCAATATTACTCCTGAATTATTAGCTCGAATTAATGAGCTAACCAGTCATTATCCGGAGGATAAACGTAAATCGGCTTTAATACCGGTATTGCATGAAGTACAAGATGCTCATGATCACTGGTTGAGCTATGAATTACAAGATAAAGTGGCTGAAATTTTAGGTATTCTACCTGTTGAAGTCTATGAAGTAGTGTCGTTTTATACGATGTTTAATAGAAGACCAATCGGTAAATACATGTTTGAATTCTGTCAAACTTCATGCTGTGTAACACGTGGCGTGGAAAATTTAATGGATTACACTTGTGAGAAATTAGGTGTAAAAATAGGTGAGCCAACAGCCGATGGACTTTTCGAAGTGCGTGGAGTAGAATGTTTGGGCGCTTGTGGATATGCACCAATGTTGCAGTTAGGTGATTTCTATCATGAAAATCTAACGAAAGAAAAAGTAGACCAGCTTATAGATGACTGTAAAGCAGGTAAAGTAACATTATTGGACAAATAGTGCTATGGGAAAGAAGATATTATTAGACAAAATAAATATTCCGGGTATTAAAACCTATGAAGTATACCGCCAAAACGGTGGCTACGCTTCAGTGGAAAAGGCTTTGAAACAAATGACTCCCGATGAAGTGACCGAAGAGGTGAAAACTTCCGGAATACGTGGCCGAGGTGGTGCTGGTTTTCCTGTGGGAATGAAATGGAGCTTTATCGATAAAAAATCAGGTAAACCTCGTCATTTGGTTTGTAATGCCGACGAGTCTGAACCAGGTACGTTCAAAGACCGTTATTTAATGGAATATATTCCACATTTATTAATCGAAGGTATGATTACGTCAAGTTATGCTTTAGGGGCTAATTTGTCATACATCTATATCCGCGGTGAATATATGTGGGTATATAAAATCTTGGAAAGAGCTATCGCCGAAGCTAAAGCTGCCGGTTGGTTAGGGAAAAATATTATGGGTTCTGGTTACGACTTGGAATTGTATGTTCACTGCGGTGCAGGAGCTTACATTTGTGGAGAAGAAACGGCCCTTATCGAATCATTGGAAGGAAAAAGAGGTAACCCTCGTATCAAACCACCATTCCCTGCTGTTCAGGGATTGTGGCAAAATCCTACCGTGGTTAACAACGTGGAATCCATTGCAGCTGTGCCTTGGATTGTAATGAACACAGGTGAAGAGTATGCAAAAATAGGTGTTGGCCGTTCTACTGGAACTAAATTGATTTCTGCTTCAGGACATATCAAAAATCCTGGCGTTTACGAAATCGAATTGGGCCTTTCTGTAGAAGAATTCATGAATTCTGATGAGTATTTAGGAGGAATGTTGAATGACCGACCTTTGAAAGCGCTAGTGCCTGGTGGTTCTTCGGTGCCAATTTTACCTGCGCATCTAATTTATAAAACTGCAAACGGTGAAGATCGTTTGATGACATACGAATCATTATCGGATGGAGGATTCGCAACCGGTTCAATGTTAGGATCAGGTGGTTTCATCGTGTACAATGATACAACTTGTATCGTTCGTAACACATGGAATTTCTCACGTTTCTATCACCACGAATCTTGTGGTCAATGTACACCTTGCCGTGAAGGAACAGGATGGTTGGAGCAAATCTTACATCGTATCGAAAACGGTCACGGTCGTGAAGAGGATATTGAATTGTTATGGAGTATTCAGTCTAAAATTGAAGGAAATACAATTTGTCCTTTAGGAGACGCTGCTTCTTGGCCAGTGGCTGCAGCAATACGTCACTTCAGAGAAGAGTTTGAATACCATATTCGTTTCCCTGAAAAAATTAAAAATAGAGATCACTTTGTAGCCGAACCTTTCGAAAAAGTTAAGCATTTAGTGGCAAAGCAAACAATATAAGTTGAGTTCAAAGTTGAAAGTTGGAAAGTTGGAAAGTCCCAAAAACTTTAAAAACATTCGAACTTTAAACATTCTAACAATATAGAGAATGAAAGTAACAATAGATGGTCAATCGATAGAAGTCGAACCAGGAACAACAATCTTGCAGGCTGCAAGAATGATTGGTGGAGAAGTAGTTCCACCAGCCATGTGTTATTATTCTAAATTAAAAGGAAGCGGAGGAAAATGCCGTTGCTGTTTGGTTGATGTTACCAAAGGTAGTGAGGCTGATCCAAGACCAATGCCCAAACTGGTTGCTTCTTGTGTAACAGGATGTCAGGATGGTATGGAGGTAGCTAGCAAAGCTTCACCTCGTGTGGAAGAAGCAAGAAAATCGGTTACTGAATTTTTGTTGATCAATCACCCGTTGGACTGTCCGGTTTGTGATCAGGCAGGAGAGTGTGATTTGCAAAACCTTAGCTTCGAACACGGAAAATCACAAACACGTTTCATCGAAACCAAAAGAACTTTCGAACCGGAAGATATCGGTCCGAATATTCAATTGCACATGAATCGTTGTATTTTATGCCAACGTTGTGTTCAGGTAGCTGATCAGCTGACTGACAAACGTGTACATGGTGTAATGGATCGTGGTGATCACGCTAATATCTCAACTTGTATTTCCAAAGCTATCGACAATGAAATGTCAGGAAATATGATTGATGTGTGTCCTGTAGGTGCTTTAACCGACAAAACGTTCCGATTCAAATCGAGAGTTTGGTTCAGTAAGCCATATAACGCACACAGAGATTGTGATAAATGTTGCGGGAAAACTACAGTTTGGATGTTTGGTAACGAAATCCAACGTGTAACCGGTCGTAAAGATGAATACCACGAAGTGGATGAATTTATTTGCAATACTTGCCGTTTCGATAAAAAAGATGTAAACGATTGGACTATCGAAGGACCTCGTACTTTTGAAAAAACTTCGGTTATCAACCGTAACAATTATGCACTTAACGTGCCGAAAGTGGAAATCAAAACCGAAGACCACATTCTTATCGGACGCGAAGAAGACCGTAAAAAAATTAGTATGATTGATGTTCCTTTGGAGAACACTGAAAATTCAAAACAATAAGAAATGGACAGTGCAATTATTATAGAAAAAGGAATTTTCATCGGAATCATTTTTGCCATCACTATGATTATGGCAATGTATTCAACTTGGGCAGAACGTAAAGTAGCAGCTTGGCTTCAGGATCGTGTAGGTCCTAACAGAGCCGGTCCTCTTGGATTATTACAACCACTTGCTGATGGTTTGAAACTTTTCTCCAAAGAAGAGTTCATGCCGGATACTCCCAATAAGTTTTTATTCATCTTAGGACCTGCCATCTCTATGAGTATGGCATTGGTGACTAGTGCGGTTATTCCTTGGGGAGATACTTTGCAAATTGCAGGTCGTACGGTTGTTCTTCAAGCTACAGATATTGATGTCGCATTATTATATGTTTTTGCTGTATTGTCTACCAGTGTATACGGAATCATGATTGGTGGTTGGGCGTCTAACAATAAGTATTCATTAATGAGTGCTTTGCGTGCTTCATCACAGATGATTTCTTACGAAGTAGCAATGGGTTTGTCTGTGATTGCTTTAATCATGATGAGTGGAACATTGAGCTTACGTGAAATCGCTGCACAACAGTCAGGAATGAACTGGAATGTTTTCTATCAACCTTTAGGTTTCTTGATTTTCTTAGTGTGTTCTTTTGCAGAAACAAACAGAACGCCTTTCGATTTAGCAGAATGTGAAGCCGAACTTATCGGTGGTCACCATACGGAATATTCATCCATGAAAATGGGTTTCTACTTGTTTGGAGAATATGCTGCTATGTTTATCTCGTCTGCAATCCTTTCTATCTTGTATTTCGGTGCTTATAATTATCCGGGTATGGATTGGATGGCTGAAAATGCTGGTGCAAACATTGCCAATATACTTGGTATCGTTGTATTGTTCGTTAAAATTTGTTTCTTCATATTTTTCTATATGTGGATTCGTTGGACAATCCCGCGTTTCAGATACGATCAATTAATGAACTTAGGTTGGAGAATGTTAATTCCGTTAGCGATTGCTAATATTGTGTTGACTGGAATTATCATTATTATAGCTGATAAATACGTATAATAAAATGTCATTAGATACCATTTCATTATCAGGAAGAAAAAAAGAAGTCTCTAATAAAAAGATGACTTTCTTCGAAAGTTTGTACATAGTTGCCAT
>DATEDY010000302.1:0-4546 GCA_035281405.1 Flavobacterium sp. | reverse complement strand
TGTCAGAGCCGGTAACTTTGCACAAGGATCATTAAGACTAAAACCTTCTGACCCAACAACAGTTTATGCAGTTGATGGTGATAATTTTTATAAAAGTACAGATACCGGAGCGACATTCACTATAAATGCAGCTGGCATAGGATTACCTGTTGCTTCGGGACGATTGGTAATGGATGTTACTCCGGCAAATTCCAATTATATTTATATTTTGAGTTCAACTACAAGTAATGGTTTTCAAGGAATATATCGTTCTGTTGACAGTGGTGCCAATTGGGTAAAAACCGCAGTTACTACTAATGTTTTAGAATCAACACAATCATGGTATGATTTGGCCTTGGCAGTTTCATCAACTAATGCAGAGGAAATTTACACCGGGTGTCTCAATGTTTGGAAATCTATCGATGGAGGCGCAACTGCTACTAAAGTAAACAACTGGAATGCCCCGGCTAGTGCAGCATATACTCACGCAGATATTCATTATTTGGGTTTTTATGGTACTAAACTTTTTGCAGGAACTGATGGGGGAATTTATGTTTCATCAAACAGTGGTGTCAACTTTACTAATTTAACAGCTGGTCTACAAATCAGTCAGTTTTACAAAGTAGCCGTTTCGAAACAATCTTCAGGAAAAATGGTGGGAGGTCTTCAGGATAATGGCGGACATGCTTATAGTGGCGCAGCTTGGAAAAACTATTATGGTGCTGATGGTATGGACACAGGAGTAGATCCAAACGACAGTAATAAATTTTATGGCTTCATCCAATATGGTGGTACGTTATACATCAGTAACAATGCCGGGAATTCAAGAACCTCAAGCGTTAGTGCTCCTGCAGCAGAAACAGGAACGAACGATGACGGAGGTAACTGGGTAACTCCGTTGGCAACAAATTCTGCTGGAGAAATTTTCTCAGGTTATACCAGACTTTACAAACTTAATGGCTCAACTTGGACACAGCAATCAACAACAACTATCGGGAGTGGCAACTTAGAATTGGTATATGTTGATCCGAGTAATGACAATATCATGTATGTGACTAACGGAACACAATTGTACAAAAGTATTGACAGAGGTGTCAACTTCACGCTTTCTTATACAGCTCCAACAACAATTACTTCAGTTTGTGTGAATTATTCTGACAGCAATATCATTTACATAACAACATCGGGAACTGGTGGACAAGCATTAAAATCGATTAATGGAGGAACTACATTCACTTCGTTTTCTACCAATTTACCTGCTATCGGTAAAAATGTAATCAGACATCAAGGTAGAAATACACTTAACCCACTTTATTTAGGCACAACGCTTGGTGTATATTATCGTGATGATTCCATGTCACAATGGGAACCTTTTGATACCAATTTACCTAATGTTCCTGTTACCGATTTAGAAATAAACATAGAAGACAACATCATTACTGCCGCAACTTATGGTAGAGGAATTTGGCAATCGCCAATACCTGCTGAAACTCCTGTAAACGATATAAAAATGGTTTCAGTAGATGCGCCAACAGAAAGTATTACGTGTGACGGATCAATTTCTCCTCAAATAAGTGTACAGAATAACGGTACAAATAGTGTTTCATCTGTTGATATCACTTATGAATACAATGGCACTCCACAAAATTACACATGGAACGGCACTATAGCGCCCGGTGCAACACAATCAATTACCATTCCGAGTTTTACTGTAGGAATCAAAGGAATTTATACATTAAACGTAACTTCTACAATTGCAAGTGATGCGTATGCAGACAACAATAAGGGTAAAACTAAATTTTATGTAAACGATGCAGGAACAATTGGCGTAGTAAATACTTTTGAAACCGTAGCGGAAAACTTACTGACTTATACTGAAGGAGCTACTACAAGTCAATGGCAAAGAGGTATAAACACGAATGGTGCATTAGCTACAGGAGCCAACAATGTGTACACTACGAATTTTACAGGAAATTATCCAGATAATACAAAAGCGTATCTGATTTCACAATGTTATAATTTAACAAATGCTACAAATCCTTTAATTAAATTCAAATTAGCTTATAATTTGGAAAACAACTGGGATATCGTTTATGTTCAATACTCCACAAATTTCGGACAAACTTGGAATTTGCTAGGCACACAAGGGGCTAATTGGTATAATAGCAATAGAACTCCAGCCACTTCAGGCACCGATTGCAATAACTGCCCTGGTGGTCAATGGACTGGAACTGACAATACACTTAAAACCTATACTTATCCATTGAATACATTAGTAGGTCAAGCGAATGTTATTTTCAGAATTGTTTTCCATACAGATGAAAGTGCTAATCAATTAGGCGTGGTTGTTGATGATTTTGTAATTGAAGGAACTCTTTCGAATCAGGATTTCGAATTACAAAACGTAAGTATCTTCCCTAATCCTTCTGAAGGTATTTTTAGCATTTCAACTGGAAATAAAGCTATCGATCAAATAGAAGTGTACGATGTTACTGGAAAAATAATTTTCAATACCAAAAGTGTAACAAATTCAACTTTTGAATACTCATTAGACTTGAGTGCTGTTTCTAGCGGAATTTATTTCGTTAAAATAACAGCCGATAATCAAAATGCTGTAAAACGAATCATTAAAAACTAGTATGAAAAACCCATCTAAATTAGGCTTATTTGCCTTAGTATGCCTTGGTATGTCTCAAGGTTATGCACAAGACAGTAAACTTGATACTAAAAAAATCAAAGTAAACAATCCAGGTATTGATCTTAACTTAATGGATCGATCTGTAAAACCGGGTGACGATTTTTTTCGCTTTGTAAACGGAACATGGTATGACAGAACTGAAATCCCGTCTGATAAAACCAGTTGGGGAAGCTTTGACGAATTACGCCAGAATACAGACAACGATGCATTAGCAATTTTAAAAGAGGCGGCATCCAAAAATTTGGATCCTAAATCGGATCAAGCAAAAGCGGTAAATGTATACAAAACCTACATGGATACCATTACTCGTAATAAAAAAGGAATCAAACCGTTAAAACCGTACTTGGCAAAAATCAATGCTATTAAATCAGTAAAAGACATCAATACTTTAATTACTGAAATGACACCGGAAGGTGGTATTGGTTTCTATACTGCAGGTGTGGGACCTGATGCTAAAAACTCAAATAGAAATATAGTATACATAGGCTTAGGAAGTGTTGGTTTACCAGATAGAGATTATTATATTTCTGATGACAAAGATTCTAAAGAAAAACGTGAAAAATATGTAGCTCACGTAGCAAGAATGTTGACATTTTTAGGCGAAAAACCGGAAGACGCTAAGAAAAATGCCGAAAAAATATTGGCTCTTGAAACCGAAATGTCTCGTCCACGCTTAGATCGTGTAGAACGTCGTGACAGAAGAAAAACTTACAATCCAATGACTGTTGCTGAATTGCAAAAACTGACGCCTTCCGTAAATTGGGATGCTTATTTGCAGGGTATTGGCATTGGAAAAATAGATTCTTTGGTGGTATCACAACCAAAATACATGACTGCTTTAGAAGATATTTTCAAAGCAAACAAAGTGGAAGATTGGAAAGCGTATTTACGTTGGACTTTAATCAACAAATCGACCGGTGTTCTGACTACTGACATTGAGACGGCTAACTGGGAGTTTTACAGAAAAACATTAACTGGTGCAATAAAGCAACGTCCTCGTGAAGAAAGAGCATTACAGGTAGTTAACGGCACTGTGGGTGAAGCTTTAGGGAAATTATATGTAGAGAAAAAATTCCCCGCTGAAGCAAAAGAAAAAGCGAAAGCTATGATTGATAACGTTTTCCTTGCATTTGAAAACCGTATCAATAATTTACCATGGATGACACCGGCAACACGTAAAGGTGCTATTGATAAATTAAGAAAATCTACCGTAAAAATTGGTTATCCTGACAAATGGAAAGATTATTCTAAATTGGACATTGTTGCTTTGGATAAAGGCGGAAACTACTTTGATAACATGAAAAATGTAGCACGTTGGGGCTTTGCCGAAAATGTTGCTGATCTTAAAAAACCAGTAGATAAGACACGTTGGGGAATGTCACCGCAAACTGTAAATGCATACTACAATCCTTCGTATAACGAAATTGTTTTCCCTGCTGCTATTTTACAACCACCTTTCTATGATTATAAAGCTGATGAAGCAGTTAATTATGGTGGAATTGGAGCAGTAATCGGTCATGAAATTTCTCATGGATTCGATGATTCGGGTTCACGTTACAATGCTGATGGAAACTTAATGAACTGGTGGACAGAAGATGATTTGAAACAATTCACTGGCTTAGGTGGTGCTTTAGCTTCTCAATTTTCTGCATTAGAACCTCTACCAGGCACTTTTGTAGACGGTAAATTTACTTTAGGTGAAAATATCGGTGATTTGGGTGGTGTTAACGCTGCTTATGATGGTTTACAACTATTCTTGAACAAAAACGGAAGACCGGCTGATATTGACGGATTTACTCCTGAACAACGATTCTTCATTTCTTGGGGAACTGTCTGGCGAACAAAAATGAGAGACGAAGCCATCAAAAA
>DATEDY010000301.1:0-5809 GCA_035281405.1 Flavobacterium sp. | reverse complement strand
GCTCTTCTTAGTTCTTGCCCGTCAAGTGTAAGTTTTAAGTTAACATATTGACCAGCAGTGAATTTGTAAAAATCTTTAAATTCTAAAGGCATATTAAATAGTACCGAAATGGTTTGTGGAGTCTCTCTCGTAATCTCTTTTATTGCTAATTTGTAGAATGTTGACATAGCGATTTCTTTTTAGCAAAATTACTAAACAACATTGAGAATATGACTTTAGAAGCTAAAATTAAACGCACTTAAATAGCTGGAATTTCAAAAAGAAACGTACATTTACGGGTTATAATACTAAAAAACTGATTTTGAAGTTTATATTTTAAAACTTTTTTATGTTGAGAATTAAGCACTTAAAATATTTTTCCCCATTTCTTTTATTGTTTTTTATTGTAGCCTGCTCTACTAAAAAAAATTCATTTGTAAATCGGAATTGGCATGCTGTAAATGCAGAGTATAACACGTTATACAATGGAGGCATTGCACTTGAGTCTGGTGTAAATGAATTAAAATCAGGCTATTCTGACAACTTCTGGGAAATACTTCCAGTAGAACGAATGCAGATTGTTGATGATGCTATGCTTCCCGGAGAAAAAGGAAAAAATAAAAATTTTGAGCGTGCTGAAGAGAAAGCAACCAAAGCCATTCAAAAACATTCCATGAATATTGGTGGTAAGGAGAAAAATATGCAGATGGATGAAGCTCACTTGCTTTTGGGAAAATCACGCTATTACGATAAAAGATATGTTCCCGCATTAGAAGCTTTTAATTATATTCTGTATAAATATTCGAATTCGGATAAAATTTACGAAGCAAAAGTTTGGAGAGAGAAAACCAATATTCGTCTTGAAAACGATGCTTTGGCTATAAAAAACCTAAAATTATTACTCAAAAGAGATCAGTTAAAATCACAAGTTAAAGCTGATGCGAATGCTATTTTAGCGCAAGCTTTTATTAATTTAGAAGAGAATGATAGTGCAATTGCACCATTGAAAATTGCTATCGAATCGACTAAACTGAAAGAAGAAAAAGCACGTTATCATTTTATTTTAGGTCAAATATACCAGTCTTTGCAGTATAAAGACAGTGCATACACACAGTTTCAGGAAATTATCGAAATGAAACGCAAATCGCCTCGTCATTATGTAATCAGAGCACATGCAAAACAGGCACAGCTTATTGACCCAACCCAAGATACTGTGGCATTTTTGGAAAAATATGCCAAATTAATGAAAGACAGAGAAAATCGCCCATACTTGGATGTTCTGAATTATGAAGTGGGATTGTTTTATGATCATTTGAATAAAGAAAATCAAGCAGTTAAATTTTATAATAAATCATTACGATCCACTTCTACTGATGCGTACCTTCAGGCACAGACTTATAAAAATCTGGCTACAATTTATTTTGACAAAAAGGAATATGTAGCTGCTGGAAAATACTATGACAGTACATTAATACGTTTAGTAAAAAAGAATAAAGAATACTTCGGCATTGCTAAAAAACGTGAAAACTTAAATGATGTCATTAAGTATGAAGGTATTGTTAAACACAATGATAGTATTTTAAGAATCGTTTCCCTTCCACAAGCAGAGCGATTGAGTTTTTACGAAAAGCATATTGCTGATTTGAAAGCCAAAGAAGAAGCAAGAAAAGCGTTAGAGAAAAAACAAAGAGAAGCTGAAGAAAACGCAAGAGGTGTTCAGGATATCAAACCGAATCAAGAGGTTAACTCCGGCAGAAAGGTTTTAAATCAAGATCCTTCATTAAGTCCACCTGGATTCAATAACACACAGGATAAAGGATTGTTCTATTTTTATACGCCAACAACAGTGGCTTATGGGAAAATTGAGTTCCAAAAACGTTGGGGTAAAAGAGCATTGAAAGATAATTGGCGTTGGTCTGCACAAACGGAAGATGAGAAGACAACTGATGAAGGTAAACCAAATGAAGTGAAAACAGAGGAACCGGTTTCTGAAATTTATACCACTGATTTCTATATGAAGCAACTGCCAACTTCTCAAGTGGTTTTAGACAGTTTAGCTCGTGATCGAAATTTTGCTAATTATCAACTAGGGGTTATTTATAAGGAAAAATTCCAGGAATTGGAATTAGCAGCATCTAAATTTGAAATATTATTAAATAGTCAGCCAGAGGAAAGATTAATTCTTCCTTCGATGTATAATCTATATTTGATTTATCAAACAACTAATCCAGCTAAAGCGGAAGAATATAAGAGAAGCATAATTTCAGGTTATCCAAATACACGCTATGCACAAATTTTGAGCGGTCAAATCGTTGAAGAAACTGCCTTAAATTTAACGCCTAACGAAGTGTATAATGCTACGTTCAAATTGTTTGGAAATCAGGAATATGTTCAGGTTTTGCAAACTATCGATAAATCGTTGACACAATTTGCCGGAGATGATTTGATTCCAAAATTCGAATTACTGAAAGCAAGTGCTATAGGAAAACTTCGTGGAGTAGAAGAATACAGGAAAGCCGTTAATCATGTAGCTATGACTTATCCAGATAGTAAGGAAGGAAAGCAGGCTGAAGACATTTTAAAAGTAAGCATCCCAAGATTGGAACAAATGGCTATTTCTATGGATACAGTTTCAAACAATTGGAAAGTACTTTACAAAGTAGGTAAAAGAGATGATGCCGCGACTGTGGAGTTGATGGAAAAAATCAATCGTTACATCAAAGAAAAGGATTACAGTAAGTTTAGAGTATCTTATGATGTCTATAATGAAACTGAAAATTTCGTAGTTATCCATGGAATTTCTTCTAAAGAATTTTCCAACTATTTGATTGAATTGCTTCAAACCACCAAAGATTACAAAATCAAAATGCCTGCTAAAGTGATTTCTTCAAATAATTATGCTGTAATTCAGGTAAGGAAAAACTACAATCAATTTTTAGAACTTAAAATTTAAAAAATGATGTTTAAGGAAAGCTCAAAATCATATACCGATGCGCTCGGTAAAACTAACCGAATTGTAGAAGGAACATCCATTGAGGGAAATATCGAGTCGCTGGCCGATTTTCGTTTGGATGGAAAACTTAAAGGGAATTTCACTTCAAAAGGGAAATTAGTTGTGGGTCCGGCGGGAAGTGTAGTAGGAGATATCAATTGTATGAATGTCGATGTTGAAGGAAAAGTGGACGGTAAAATTATAGTTACCGAAATTTTGAACGTAAAAACAAAAGCCGTTATCAATGGTGAAGTAACTTGTGGTAAATTAGCGGTTGAACCTGGAGCCGATTTTAACGCAAGTTGTGTGATGAAAACACTTCCAAACTTAGAGGGGAAGGCTGATGGAAAAGAATAAACCGGAACCACCTAAAATGAATAAATGGTTGGGATTGATTAATATCCCAATTCAAATGGGTTTGATTATTTTTTTGTTCTTCAAATTAGGGGAATGGCTTGATAACAATCATCCGAGTGAGAAAATATATTATAGCCAATTGTTAACATTAGTAGGTGTTTTTGTCGCTTTGTATAATGTTATCAAACAGGTGAACAGAATAGGAGATAAATAAAATGTCGTTATCAGAAAATAAAGCTATTGTTCAAATTATTAGTATTGGTTTAGCGGTTTATGCCGTTCAAAAAATCCTTTTTGGAATATTGGATATAGATACAACTACTTTTAGGTTGAGCTTGGAAATAATCCACGGAATCATGTTAGTACTTTCCTTGATTATTATGACAATTCTTAATGTGGTTTTTTCCAAAAATAAAGATGTGGTTGGTATGACTTTTTTATTAATCACTTCAATTAAAGTTGGCCTTATTTATTTCATTGGTTCCTATTTCATTTTGGATTCCGGGAATCCTATTGAAAAATGGAATTTTTACGGATTATTCGTTATGTACCTTTGTTTAGAAACTATCTTTACAGCCAGAAGACTGAACCGTACTAATTTTTAATGAATTTAGCCTGATATAATTGATTATTGGAAGTGGCTTGTATAAAATAGATACCTGAAGCTAAATGATCCACGTGAATATCTTCTGAAACATTTCCTTCAAAGAGTACTTTGCCATATAAGTCCAAAATTTTGACAGACGAAAATTGAAAATTTTGACCAGTTCTTATGCTCACCGTTGCACTTGCCGGGTTAGGGTAAACTGTAATTATTTCTGTTGTATCAAAATCATCTGTGTCTAATGTTGGGCAAGAGATCAAGATTGGTGAACTTTTGGATACTTGCGAATTATCACCCAATTGTCCCCATAAATTAGCTCCCCAAGTATACAAACTACCATCACTTCTTATTGCGGCTGTATGAGTAATTTTTGAATCTATGTATATCCAAGTATTATTTAAGGTATTTTCTTGTGTTGGATTTAATGTTGGTGAAGGTGCCGGCATAAGCGGTGTGCCAATACCTAATTGTCCGGATGCATTCCCGCCCCAAGACCAAATAGTACCATCACTTTTAATAACTAAGGTATGCTGATGCCCTTTGGCTATTTTTACAGCACCATTAAGAGAAGCTATATTAATAGGAGAAGTTTTGTCTACAGTTGTTCCATCTCCCAATTGCCCTGTCGCATTCGAACCCCATGTCCAAAAAGTGCCATTGGTTTTCAAGGCTACTCCATGATCACGCGCTGCAACTACTTTAGACCAATCGGTGTCAGATCCCATTTGTATTGGGGTGTATGAAAAAGCTGGCAAAGTGTTACTGAATCTGGCGGTGTTATTGGTTCCCCAAGCCCACAGTTCTCCATTCGTTTTTAGACCTAATGCGTGTTGTGTTCCTGCAGATACTGTAGACCAATTGGTTGCAAGTCCAATTTGTACTGGGCTATTTCGATCGTCAGTTGAGTTATCTCCCAATTGTCCGAACAAATTATCTCCCCAAGCCCAAAGCGTACCATTTGTTTTTATGGCCAATGAAAACTCATCTCCTGCAGAAATACAAGCCCAATCAGTATCGGTGCCAATTTGTTGCGGAGTGTTAAATGAAGAAGCATTGGACCCCATTCCTATCTGACCGTCAGAATTTCTTCCCCAAGCCCAAAGTGTTCCGTCAGCTTTAATGGCCAAATTGTGTGCGTTACCAGCAGAAATTTTAGACCAATTGGAATCTGTTCCAATTTGTTTTGGAGTTAGATTTATTGTTGAAGAATTTTGACCGGTGCCTAATTGCCCCGAATTATTCCTTCCCCATGACCATAACGTACCACCATCTCTTATACCAATGCTATGAATACCTCCAGTTGATATTTCTGTCCAACATTGAGAATGAGCGAGTAAGGAGTACAAAAAGAGAAAGATAAAAAGTAAAGGTTTTCTCATATATTACAGATTTAAGGAGCCTACTAAAATAGGGAAAAATAAGTTATTAACAATTTTGATGCACTTATATCGACGAAAATACTTGTTTTGCCGCTGAAATACAGTGTTTTAAGGTTTGAAAAAGCCAAAAATTTGTTGATAACTAGGGTCAAATCTATTGATTTTTAAGGGAAAGTGACTCCAGAAAAGCTTCGGAAATGACTTAAAAACAGTCTGAAATAAAAAAAATAATTTAAACGTTTCGGATATTAATAAAAAATGTACCTTTGCACCAAATTTAAACACTAGCATTATAGTTTTTATGGTGATTACAAAAAAACCGGTATCATTAATATTATCAGCATTACTAGGGCTATTTGCTTCGGCAGTTTTAGCAAATCCTACCACTGATTCTACCCACGTAACTACGCACGAAAAACACGAAACACATGCTGTTGCTCATGATTCTACACATGCAGCTGCAACACATGAAGTAAAAACATTAACTCCTGAAGAAGA
>DATEDY010000300.1:0-3542 GCA_035281405.1 Flavobacterium sp. | reverse complement strand
GTAGCTAAAACAGTAACCGAATTGCCATCGGATAAAAAATTCATCAGCAAAATCACAAAACTGATTGGTGACAGAAAAACAATGTACACCGAAACAGACAAGTTGGATTGGGCAATGGGGGAAATGTTAGCCTACGGATCTTTATTGACGGAAGGATACGATGTACGTATTTCCGGTCAGGACGTAGAGCGTGGTACATTCTCTCACCGTCACGCTGTTATTAAGGTAGAAGATTCAGAAGAAGAAGTAATCTTATTGAATCATATCCCTGGCAAAAAAGGAAATTTCTCGGTGTACAATTCACACCTTTCAGAATATGGTGTTTTAGGATTCGAATACGGTTATGCTTTGGCTAACCCGAATGCTTTGACTATCTGGGAAGCTCAGTTCGGAGATTTCGGAAACGGAGCTCAGATCATGATTGACCAATACATTTCTGCTGCAGAAGACAAATGGAACAATCAGAACGGTTTAGTAATGCTATTACCTCACGGATACGAAAACCAAGGTGCTGAACACTCTTCGGCACGTATGGAGCGTTTCTTACAACTGTGTGCACACCATAATATGTATGTTGCCGATTGTACAACGCCTGCCAACTTCTTCCACTTATTAAGAAGACAGATGGTAACCAAGTTCCGTAAACCATTAGTGGTAATGACTCCTAAGAGTTTATTACGCCACCCGGAAGCGGTTTCTTCGGTAGCTGAATTTACAAACGGTGAATTCCAGGAAGTAATCGACGATGCTAACGTAAATGCGGCTGATGTGAAAACATTGGTATTTTGTACCGGTAAATTCTACTACGACTTAAAAGCGGAAAGAGAAGCGAACGGAAGAAACGATGTGGCATTAGTAAGATTGGAGCAATTGTTCCCGTTACCGGTAGAACAAATGAAAGCGATTATTGCGAAATACCCTAACGCTGATGATTACGTTTGGGCTCAGGAAGAACCTAGAAATATGGGAGCTTACGGTTTCATGTTGATGAACTTTAACGAAGTGAAGTTCAGAGTAGCATCGCCAAAAGCATACAGTGCGCCGGCTGCCGGAAGCTATGTACGTTCTAAGAAACGTCATGCCGCAGCTATCGCCATGGTTTTCGACAAAACCTTATTTCAATAAAAATTGTATTTTTGATAAACTGATATATAACAACACTTTATAAAATTATAACCGATGATTTTAGAAATGAAAGTCCCTTCACCGGGAGAGTCAATCAAGGAAGTAGAAATTGCAACTTGGTTAGTAAAAGACGGAGACTATGTAGAAAAAGACCAAGCGATTGCAGAAGTTGATTCAGATAAAGCAACATTGGAATTACCGGCTGAAGTGAGCGGAATCATTACGCTTAAAGCAGAAGAAGGTGATACAGTGGCTGTTGGTGCTGTAGTATGTTTAATTGATACAGATGCTGCTAAACCGGAAGGTTCAGCTCCAGCTGCAGAAGCGCCTAAAGCAGAAGAAAAGAAAGTAGAAGCACCTAAAACAGCTCCTGCACAAGAAGCTACTTACGCTACAGGTTCGGCTTCACCGGCAGCTAAGAAAATATTAGCAGAGAAAAACATCGATCCTGCAACTGTAGCTGGTACAGGTAAAGCAGGAAGAATCACTACCGAAGATGCGGCTAACGCTGTTCCTTCAATGGGAACGCCAACAGGTGGGTCTCGTGGTTCTGAGAGATCAAAATTATCAATGTTACGTCGTAAAGTGGCAGAGCGTTTAGTAGCTGCTAAAAACGAAACGGCTATGTTAACTACTTTCAATGAAGTTGACATGACTGAAATTTATAAATTACGTGATCAGTATAAAGAAGAATTCAAAGCAAAACACCAAATGGGATTAGGCTTTATGTCTTTCTTTACTAAAGCGGTAACACGTGCTTTACAGTTATATCCCGATGTAAACTCTATGATCGACGGTCAGGAGAAAATCTCTTACGATTTCTGTGATATCTCAGTAGCGGTTTCAGGACCAAAAGGATTAATGGTACCGGTAATGCGTAACGCAGAATTATTATCTTTCCGTGGTGTGGAAGCTGAAATCAAACGTTTGGCTTTACGTGCTCGTGACGGACAAATCACTGTAGATGAAATGACAGGTGGTACATTCACTATCTCTAACGGTGGTGTATTCGGTTCAATGTTATCGACTCCAATCATCAACCCTCCGCAGTCTGGTATCTTAGGAATGCACAATGTAGTGGACAGAGCTATCGTGAAAAACGGTCAAATCGTAATCGCTCCAGTAATGTTCGTAGCATTGTCTTATGACCACAGAATCATCGACGGACGTGAGTCAGTTGGTTTCTTAGTAGCTGTAAAAGAAGCTTTAGAAAACCCAACAGAAATCCTAATGGGTGGTAATCCAAGAAAAGCATTGGAATTATAAAAATTTCCAACAGTATATTTTAAAATACTTCAAAAACCCGTTCAGTTCCACTGAGCGGGTTTTTTGTTTTCTATCTTATTGATTTTCAGAATAAAAGAACACAATTTATTCCAATTTCAAGTATAAATACGTATAAACAGGCATGGAAAAAGAGTGAACTTTGTACGTAATTAATTACAGGTGGAAGACGAAAAACCTTAAAAGAGTAGTCAATCTATAAAACAAATTAATTTATGACAACAGCAACAGGTATTCAACTGGGAAAGTGGACCACTCCAGTTGAGCTAACTGATCGCGCAACCCGCGACAAACCGGCACTTGCCACTAACGGAAGTGTAATTTGTATGGCCTGGCAAGGCTTGGATCAAGACAACATTTGGGTTTCTGTATCTAAGGATAACGGAAAAACTTGGTCAGCACAGAAGGAATTAACAGACAGAGCGACACGTAACGCTCCATGTATGTGTGTTGTAAACGGAAAATTTATCATGGCTTGGAGGGGACTGGGTCAAGATAACATTTGGACTTCGTATTCACAAGACGGTTTGAATTGGTCGTCACAAGTTGAGCTTCAAGATCGTGCTACTACACAAAATCCATCATTGGCTGGGGTCGATGGTATCGGAGCTGTAATGGCATGGAGAGGATTAGACCAGGCGAACATCTGGGTTTCCTTCTCTAAAGACGGAATCAACTGGGGACCTCAACAAGAATTAAGAGATCGTGCTACAAAAAGCGGTCCGGCAATATCAGGTACGCAACAAAACGGTGGTTTATTTGCCATGATGTGGCAAGGTTTAGACCAAGACAATCTTTGGGTATCGAATTCTAAAGACGGTTTAAATTGGAGTCCGCAAGTAGAAATCACTACAAGCGCGACAAATTCAAGTCCGGGACTGACGCATTCTGACGAATTAGGAAGTTTTTATGCCGGATGGCATGGGCTTGATGCGCCAAACAACCCTAACATATTCGTATCCTTAAGTAATGACGGTATCGACTATGCTCCACAGCAAGACACGCAAATGCTTTCGCAAGACGGCCCTGCGTTGACTCCATGTGGCAGCGGACTGTTAATGGCTTTTAGAGGTGCTGACAAAAACAACATTTTCGTATCTAACCTGAACTTTTAGTTCCGGATACAACATGTT
>DATEDY010000299.1:0-2015 GCA_035281405.1 Flavobacterium sp. | reverse complement strand
TGGCGCTAGTATTGATCCTGTTTGATTCGGACCTGTATAATAAGTTCCCGGATTAGTAAGCGTAGGTAAAATATATTCTATACATACAAATTGGTCGGGAATGTTGTCTAAAATGGGTCTTGCTTTAACAATTAAATTGATGCTTGTTGTGCTGTAACAAGCTTGTTCGGTATTGTTTTCAATTCGGATGTAAATGGTTGTGTTGGCAGTTGTCAAAGGCAAACTGATGTCTATTGGATTTACATCATTATCAGCATCGGATTGAGATAGGTGATAGCTAACATTGTAGATTCCGGAAGATTGTCCGCCTAAAACTAAGTTGGTTAAAGCAGCTAAATTAAACACAGCAATGCCGGAGCCTCTCGTGGTTTCACAACTGGTTAAATCGCCCGGATTATTGGCTATCGGAGAAGGTGTTAAACGTAAAAAGAAAGTTTTTATCGTATAACAACCTGTGTTTGGATCAACAACTCTAATCCAAATTTGTTTAGGTAAATTACCGTTGGCTACGTTATGATTTAAGCTTAACGGATTGGTGTTTCCTTGGGCATCTGCTAGTGTTTCATAGTAGCTTAATTGGTATTGTGAGCTTGGGTCAACAATTGGCGTATTGTAGCCTAAATCAAAAGTATAACTGCTCGCAATATTATTACATTTATATAAATCTACCGGATCAGGTGTCGAAATGGCTGGCTGGTAGGAAATCACAATGTCATTGGTGGCTACTTCGCAATTCGTAGCTTGTATATAGTAAGTCAACTGGTAAGTACCGGGTTGATTTACGGTTAAATCGGGGCCTGTTTCTCCCGGAATCGGATTTCCGTTGGCATCTTTCCAAATAAAATCAAAAAAATTAGGATCTAATCCTGAAGTAATAGTATAATTTCCATTAACACCATTGTTGTTGCATAATCCGGTAACGTCCGGACCAAGAACATCCTGACTGAAGTCAAAACTGCTTCCGCCTAAAAATAAGGCAGAATCAAATCGCTCGTCAAAACCATCGGCTATGACTATCTTGATGTGGTATGTCTGACCTGGAATCAAATTATTTTTAGTCGCATTCATTAAAACGGTTTGTCCGTTGAAATTGGTTGGCGAACTTGCGGCTGCCGAACCGCCGTTGAAAAGTCCAAAATAGCCTACGTTTTCAGGTGAACATCCTGAATTGTAAATATTGTCACGGATGGTTTGTACAGAAATGGGAATGGTAGTGCTTGGAATGATCGCAAGGTTTTCGGTTACACCACCCGAATCAGTGAGTAAAAAAGCAAAACCATCTGTCGACTGACATTGGTATGTTCCATATTCTTCCGAAGCAAATAAAAACTGAAAATTGAAATAATTGGAATAGGTAGTGAAGTCAAACTCAAGAACGGTGGCATTGTGTGAATTCATGTTGATTCCGGATGCTGCCAAGATAGCTTCCAGATTGGCGTCTCCCGGCCAAGTTGCGCTTCCATCACTTAAGTCTGAAGTGTTTGGTCCTGGTGCATTTGAAACATTTCCTGTAGTTAAAAGAACGCCATTAGCAAACGGGAAAGCTGGATTGGTGTTTTCAAAATAACCGATTCCGTTCGTAGAGCCAAAATTAGTTCCTGTTCGGGAACTTACATTGGTAATGTTCACACACGGACTGTTAACCAACACATTGTTTACTAAACCAAAATCATTGTAAGTGGTTGTGTTTACGGTTATTGATTGGGAAAAAATAAAAAAGCTGTTGATTAAAAACAGCGCGATTAGTAGTTTTCTTTTCATAGATTTTATCATGGGTGTACAAAAATATCCTATTGGTGATTTACAAAGAAAAATTATCGATAAACTACTTGATATACTTACTTTAAGGAGATTTTTATTACATAATCTCTTTGTTTTGGTAATAATTGTATACCTATAAATTTACTAAAAATTTCTTTTAAAATAGTATCTTTGCGCCTTTAAAAAATCATTAATTATGACACTTACACAAATTCTTACGCCAAAAATTCAGGAAGCTGTACAGGCTTTGTTTG
>DATEDY010000298.1:0-5802 GCA_035281405.1 Flavobacterium sp. | reverse complement strand
AAGTCTAATCACCTAAACCAAAAAAAGTAAGCTATGAAAAAGTATTTCGCGGCACTGCTTGTAGTTATGGGAACAACAGCAGCCTCAAGCCAAAACATCGATGCACCCGAATTCTCTGGAGAGAACTTCAGCCTGGAAGGAGCCATTGCCTTATTTAAAAAAGCCAACACACTGGAACAATTTGAAGAAGCCATCAATAACGAAAAGAACGATGTCAACAATCTGGACTTGAATAACGATGGTAATACCGATTATATCACCGTGGAAGATATCATGGAAGAAGACAAGCACGTCATTGTACTGACCGCTCTTTTAGGTGATAACGAAAAACAGGACATAGCCACCATTGCCATTGAAAAAACAGGGAAAGAGGAAGCACAATTGCAAATCATTGGTGATGAAGATCTCTACGCTGATAACACCATAGCCGAACCTTTTGATGTAAATGAAAAAACAGACAAATCACTGAAGGGCCCTGCCATGCCCGAACTGATAACAACACGTGTGATCGTAAATGTATGGGGCTGGCCTGCCGTACGTTTTATCTATGCCCCAGGTTATAGGGTATGGATCTCACCGGTGCGATGGACAGTGTATCCCCGCTGGTGGAAACCATGGAGACCCATCCGCCATACGATTTTCGTTTCACGCTGCCATGTACATAAAGCCTACGTACACCGCACTCCTAACCGACGCGTAACCATCCACAAAACCTATGGCCCCAGAAGACACTCGTCTACTTTGGTAGTAAAAGGTAAAAGAGGAACCACTGTAGTCCACAAAGGACGCAGAGGTAATGTTAAAGCCGTGAGGGTAAGAAGACGGTAAAATCAAATCCGGGGTAGTACTCCGGATTTCTTTTTAAGTATACTCAGCAAACCATCAACAACAAACAATAAACCTTTTAAACCAATTCCTCATTCCCAAGTCTAACATCAAAACGCACGCTATGAACAAATCATCTTTATGGTCCTTACGACTAGGTTTCTCTAACAAACAGGCCGACCCAATTGCTACTGTCGGATTGGAGAAGTTTCTCACACAGTCGTTTACCTCTTCTTTTGACAGTACAATTCCTGACTTTCTGGACAACAGTCCGAAGTCAATAAAGGAATTGAGAGCGACACGCCAAAAGCTCAAAGAGAACAATCCCGAAGAAGCTAAAAAGATGCTCAATCAGGAAATCAAAACCTCCGTAGCCATGAAAGCTTGGTGGATCAATAAGATGATAGAGGAAGAATTCCCGCTGCGTGAGAAAATGACCTGCTTCTGGCACAATCATTTCGTTTCCACATTTCAGAAAGTCAAAGTAAATCATTGGGTATTCCAACACAATCAGTTGCTACGTGAAAAGGCCTTTGGTAACTTCAAAGAGTTAACCAAAGCAATGATTAAATCCAATGCCATGGTGCGTTATCTGGACAATGTAGACAACCGCAATGGAAAGATAAACGAAAACCTGAGCCGTGAGCTACTGGAATTATTCACTTTGGGTATTGGCAATTACACTGAAGCTGATATCCAGAATGGAGCTAAAGCATTAGCCGGTTTGGGTATTGGTGAAAAGCATGCCGTATACCGTCCCATTTTCGAAAACAACGAGACCATCACCTATCTCGGCAAAACGGGTACGTTCAAAGCAGACGATTTAGTGGATATCATCTTCGAACAGAAAAGCGCTCCGTATTTCCTTACCCGAAAAATACTGCAATGGTTCTTGTACGACAATCCTTCGGAAGCTTTGATCAAACAATACGGCGATTACTTCCGCAGTGTCAACTTCGAAATACAACCCTTATTGCATAAAATATTTACCGAAGAATACGCCAAAGACAATGGCGGCACCAAGATTAAAAATCCCTTGGAATATAGCTTGCAGCTACTATCGGAACTCAATATCAACCTACCCAATTACCAAGTAATATCCTTCTTCCTCAAAGAACAGGGAATGGATTTGTTCAACCAACCGAATGTGAAAGGATGGGAAGGCGGAAAAGCATGGCTTACTTCACAAATTTACCTGCAACGCAACAACGTCGCTGATCTTTTCTGCAATGGCAAAACCATCAACCGAAGAATCCTCAAAGAGAACACCATGGACAATGCCGCTATTCAGAGTATTCCCATACAGCTCCAATGGAAAGGAAAAACCAATACGGAAATCATTCGTGACTTAACAAACCGACTCCTTTTTCATGTAGATGAAAACACCCAAAAGGACTTTGAAGCCATATTAAAGTACGACTTCAACCCTAAAGAAACCAATGCAAATCAAGCGGTCTTACGCTTATTCAACGCTATTGTCAAAACCCCGGAATTCCAGCTAATCTAAAACCAACCATTATGAACAGAAGAAGCTTTTTATCGTTAACAGGAACCTTCACCGGTGGTGCATTACTCCTACCCGATTTCCTTTTCGCATATGGCACTCAATCCAATCTGATAGTTGGGGAACAATGCCTGGTTTTTATCCAATTGAATGGCGGAAACGACGGTCTCAATACTTTTATTCCCATTGAAGATGAAGCCTACTTTTACAACCGTCCGAAAATAGCCTTGTCTAAAGACGAAGTCATCGGTAAAAACAAAGGTATGGCATGGCATCCCGCTCTGAAAGGCCTGGCGCAGATACAACAAAATGGTGATTTGACCGTCATTCAGAATGTAGGCTACCCCGAACCCAACCGCTCGCATTTCCGCAGTCAGGAGATATGGCAAACGGCTTCGGCATCCAATCAGTATGAGAATAATGGTTGGCTGGGTCGTTACTTGGATTTCCAATGCAACGAACATACACCTACAGCCGGTATCAATCTGGATTCCATCGACAATTTAGCGCTCAAAGGCGAAGAACCGAATGCCATTACCGTAAAAGACCCCAATCGCTTCAAATCAAGAACGGAGGAAACGGAGCAGGTAAAACTATCTGATAATCCGCAACTGGATTTCGTACGTAAGATTGCGAATTCAGTAACGGAAGGTTCTGAGGAAATCCAAAAAGCACTGGCCAAGTCAAAACAGGAAATCACCTACCCGAAAACCGGCTTGTCTAAAAACCTGGAATGGATCGCACGACTCATCAAAGGAAACCTCAACTCGAAAGTATATTACACTTCATTGGGAGGTTTTGATACCCATGACAACCAATTGGCCATCCACAAAAACAAGCTCACCGAGTTAAATGACGCGCTCTTTTCTTTCTATTCGGATATAAAAACAGCTAATATGCTGCAAAATGTCACTATCGTCGTTTTCTCCGAATTCGGAAGAAGAGTCAAAGACAACGGCAACGGCACCGATCACGGTACAGCAGCTCCCATGTTTATTATCGGAGGCAATACCAAAGGCAAAATCATCGGTAGAAATCCTGACCTAAACAATCTAGATAACGGTGACTTACAATTCGAAACCGATTTCCGTAGCGTCTATGCGAGTTTGCTACAGGAAAAGCTCCAATTTGATTATCGAAAAATAGGTATTACCAACCCATCATTGTCCGGCATATTTTAAAAAAATCGGTAGAAATAACGCATAACTCATAACTATGAACTATATTTGCCGGCTTTTTAAAAATGAAGAAATGACAAAGAATAGTATGTTAAAAGGAGTTTTCCTTGTGGGATTGGGTGCAACGAGTTATGGAATGTTAGCTACTTATGTAAAGCTGGCGTATAAGGAGAATTTTACTACTGCCGAAGTCACTTCTTCTCAGTTTATATTAGGAATCTTAGGGATCTTAATCATTAACGCCCTACAGAAATTCAGAAAGAAACAGGATGTGGTAAAAGCTACACCTAAAAACATCATGCACTTGATGTTGGCAGGTACGTCATTAGGAATGACCAGCGTTTTTTACTACTTGGCTGTAAAATACATCCCGGTTTCCATCGGAATCGTTTTACTAATGCAAACGGTTTGGATGGGTGTCTTACTGGAGTGGTTCTTGGATAAAAAAGCGCCTTCAATGCAAAAAATCGTTTCGGTTTCCATTGTATTGATCGGAACAGCTTTAGCCACTAACTTATTCAACAGTAACATCGAACTGGACTGGAGAGGTATCATGTGGGGATTATTGGCTGCTGCCTCTTTTACCACTACAATGTTCACTGCAAACAGAATCGCTTTGGGAATATCTTCTGCACAACGTAGTTTGTATATGTTATTAGGTGGAGCGGTAATCGTCTTCGGATTCTCTATTGCAACTCAGGTAACGCCTTTCAACATGGCTATTTTTGCGAAATGGGGAATTGTTTTGGCCTTATTCGGAACAATTATCCCTCCAATGTTAATGAATGCCGGCTTCCCATACACAGGTATTGGCTTAGGTAGTATCGTTTCTTCATTGGAATTACCTGTTTCGGTAATGATGGCGTTTATCATCCTAAATGAAACAGTGGTTTTCTCCCAATGGATTGGTATCCTTCTGATTATCCTTGCGATTGTCATTATGAATATTCAGTTCAGAAAAAACTAAAAAAACCTCCATTATACATTTTTTTTAGGTAAATTCGTAAGAAATAACTTTACTTATGAGTTTACCTTGGCATTTGTATGTAATGGCATTGCTTTATATTGCAGCAGGAATTAACCATTTCAAAAACCCGAGAGCCTACCTAAAAATCATTCCTCCCTACTTTTCCAATCCTAAACAAATCAATTGGATCAGTGGTTTAGCAGAAATCATTTTAGGCGTGACGCTTTGCATTCCTTTACTATCAAAATTTGCCGCTTGGGGAATAATCCTGCTACTCATCTTTATATTTCCGGCTAATTTACACATGTATCAAAACGACAAAGCAAGTCTGGGCTTACCCAAATGGATACGGCTATTAAGGCTTCCACTTCAGCTTGTACTTATGCTTTGGGCTTTTCAATATACCTGATTAATCAACTAAACTTAACAATATGAAAAATTTAATTGCAGAATTTTTTGGAACCTTTTGGTTAGTTTTTTGCGGATGCGGAAGCGCTTTGTTCGCAGCCGGAATCCCTGATCTTGGAATAGGCTTTGCAGGTGTCTCACTTGCTTTTGGACTTACGGTACTAACCATGGCCTATGCGGTAGGACATATTTCAGGTGGCCATTTTAATCCCGCCGTGTCCTTAGGACTTTGGGCCGGAGGAAGATTTGATGGCAAAGATTTACTGCCTTACATTATCGCACAATGTATAGGAGCAGTCGCTGCTGCCGGTTGCCTGTATCTCATCTTATCAGGGAAAGAGGGTTTTGCCATAGACAACACTAAAGCAGGAGCATTTGCCTCCAACGGCTTTGGCGCTTTTTCTCCCGATGGTTATTCGCTAATATCAGCCTTTATTACAGAATTCATATTAACACTATTCTTCCTTTTGATTATTTTAGGAACAACCGACCGTTTTGCCAATAGCAAGTTTGCCGGTGTTGCCATAGGTCTGGCATTGACATTAATTCATTTGGTAAGTATTCCTATCACCAATACTTCTGTCAATCCTGCCCGCTCCTTATCACAGGCTATTTTTGCAGGAGGCGAGCCCTTAATGCAGTTGTGGTTGTTTTGGGTAGCTCCTATAGCCGGTGCGATAGCTGCCGGATTCATTTACAAATCAGCATTGGAAACAATAGCAGAATAAACAAAAAAGATTTAAAACACAAGCGATGGAAATCCATCGCTTTTTTTATTTTTGACCTATGAGTTTATTCCCCGAAGAAAATATCACCTTCAACCTACCCGATGCCGAAATAGCATATTTCCCTCATTTTTTTGACGGAACTACCGCCCATGATTTATTCCAAAAATTATTGCATGACACACCATGGCAACA
>DATEDY010000297.1:0-3113 GCA_035281405.1 Flavobacterium sp. | reverse complement strand
ATAAAATCGTACCTTTGCAGGTTAGAAAATATAAAATTTAATGAAAGAAATTAAAAACATTTCGCGCTCAAGAGCGCAAGAGTCTTCGGGAGCTATCGAAAGACTGTACATTACCATGAGACATTTATTCAACAGAGGTTTCTATAAACCAATGGGTGTTTCTGGAGAAACTTTAAGAGAAGCTTTATTAGAACTTCGACCTGAAATTTACGGTTCTATTGCCGAAGAAAAAGTAGAACTAAACGGATTGTTGTATGTAATTGAACGTCTTCCTGTTGGAATCGAAGAGTGTCGTTACATCAATTTGACTTCGGATGAAGGCTATTCAAAATCACATTTCCAACCAATTGTTCCACCAAAACGTCGCAGAAATTGTTACCGTATTGATGACGAGCAAATGAATGTGGAAATCACCAGAGGACGTTCGGATATTTACGATATTTTGACACACCTGACTTTTATCTTTATTGAATCACACAAAATTAAAGACCGTGTTTTAGTGGATGAAGAAGGAAAAGTATCACGTGACTGGGAAAAATTGGAACAGGCTGCTCTTCAATCTAAAAAACTGACTTTGATTGAAAGAGAAAAAGCAATTTCTCATGCGGCTAATGTATTAGGAAGAACTTTTGCTGAGGTTAGTGATATTTACGATGATTTCGGAAATAGTGCTTCACCGGACCGCTTCTTACATATTGTATACTGGTTAGGTAAAATCGCTATTGAAGAAGTGGTTGACAACAACAAAAGAACTATCACATTCAGTCCAATTTTAAGAGAGCGTTTAGGACACCACATTTATGGTGATATCTGGGCAACTAACATAAAAAAGACGTTAGCAGACAACGGTTTATTGGAAAGACCTATTCATATCATCAGTGCAAATATGCACAGTGTAATGAATTCTGTTTTCGCTCCAAGCGTTTTAGCTTCAAAATACAAAGGAAAGGGTGAATACCAGATTTATGAAGATTTATCGGCCTCAGGAAGTAAAGAGCTACGTAAAAAAGTGGAAGACTTTGCTTTGCAGCATGGTATGATCTCACAACCGGATGAATCAGGAACCAATATCGATGTTCAAATTTTTGATACCGCTAAATTCGATTGGAAGAAAACAGCATTTCCTAATGCAAAAATCAATGGGGAAGCTCCGGTTTTAATCGTAATGGATTATGCTTTCGGTGAACAGGCTTTTGAAACTATTGATGAGCTTTTAAAACCATATAAAGTGGAGAAAAAGAAAACTTTACTGAATGTGGAATCCGTTTCAATCATGGGTAAAGCCGGAATTCTTGAAGGTGGGAAAGGAGATATTATGATCCCTAATGCTCACGTCAATGAAGGAACTGCCGATAACTACCCTTTTGAGAATGAATTGACAGCTGAAATGTTTGAAGGCAATGATATTCCGGTATATGCCGGTCCAATGATTACTGTATTGGGAACGTCACTTCAAAACAGGGATTTATTGAAATTCTTCCACGAGTCAACATGGGCAGCCATCGGACTGGAAATGGAAGGTGCATATTACCAGAAAGCCATCCAATCAGCATCTAGAATTCGTAAAAGTATCAATCCTGATGTAAAAGTACGTTATGCTTACTACGCTTCGGATAACCCATTAGAAACTGGAAGCACACTAGCTTCAGGTGGTTTGGGAACAACGGGAGTAAAGCCAACCTATTTGATTACAATTAAGATTTTAGAGCAAATATTTAACTGTTAATGAATTTTATTGAGACCAACCTTCAAGGTTGTTTTATTATAGAACCTAAAGTTTTCCATGATGACCGAGGTTATTTCATGGAAAGCTTTAATCAAAATACTTTTGAGAACGGAATTGGACAAAAGATTAATTTCGTTCAGGATAATCAATCTTTTTCCACAAAAGGTGTTTTGCGTGGCTTGCATTACCAATGCGGGGAACATGCCCAAGCAAAATTAGTTCGCGTCTTAGAAGGCGAAGTTTTGGATGTGGCCGTGGATTTACGACCTGATTCCCCAACCTTCGGACAATCGTATTCTATTTTGCTGTCAGCTGAAAATAAAAAACAATTTTTCGTTCCAAGAGGATTCGCTCATGGATTTTTAGTACTGAGTGATACAGCGACTTTCTTTTATAAGTGTGATAATTTTTACAACAAAGAAAGTGAAGGCGGATTGATTTATAACGATACTACTGTAAATATTGATTGGGGATTTCCAACAAATGAGTTGATAATTTCGGAAAAGGATCAGGTATTGCCCACATTGGAAAACGCAAAAAGAGTATGGTAGTTTTAGTAACTGGAGCTTCAGGACAATTGGGACAAGCGCTTCAATTTATTCAACCGAAGCATTCTGAGATTCAATTTATATTTGCTTCTTCAGCAGATTTGGATATTACTAATGAAGAAAAAGTTGTTTCTTTTTTTGAAAGCAATGAGATAGATTTCTGCATAAATACCGCGGCCTATACTGCCGTTGATAAAGCCGAATCGGAATCAGAAAAAGCCAATGCTGTAAACGTTATTGGTCCAGAAAATTTAGCCAAAGCATGTAAAGCTTCTGGAGCAACTTTAATACACATTTCTACCGATTTTGTATTTGACGGAACTTCTTCAAAACCCTATTTGGAAGATGATATTACAAACCCTATCGGAATTTATGGTCAGACTAAACTCGACGGAGAAAAGAAAGTAGCAGAAAATTGTACTAAATATTTTATAATCAGAACTTCATGGGTATATTCTCAATTCGGGAATAATTTTATGAAAACCATGCTTCGTTTAGCGCAGGATAGGGATACCTTGAATGTGGTGAATGATCAAATTGGAACACCAACAAATGCTGTCGACTTAGCTGAGGCTATTGTTGCGATTATAAAACACCCTAATTCGAGTGAAGAACAAAATTCAGGGATTTATAATTTCAGTAACGAAGGAATCTGTTCTTGGTTTGATTTTGCGAAAGAAATTTTCAGAATAAATGCAATTCCAATTACCGTAAATCCTATTCCCACAGAAGCTTATCCTACTCCGGCAAAAAGACCGGCATATAGTGTTTTGGATAAGAGTAAAATAAAAGCGATATTTGATATCAATATAAAACCGTGGCAGGAAAGTTTGCTACAA
>DATEDY010000296.1:0-7998 GCA_035281405.1 Flavobacterium sp. | reverse complement strand
AAAGCGACTTCCCAGTCGCTTTATATTACTATTTTTTGGATGCCGAGTTGAGTTCCTCACTCCCTGGCAAATTCATCCTCTTGGTTAATAAAGAGATTTCATTAATATTAAAATCTCCTGTCAATGACATTAGAACGGTTTCATTTCCTTTAGATCCATTTCCTTCAATAAACATTAATAACTCACTCACATTATTTGTCCCGGCAATTGATTTTACAAAAATCTTGGAATTCTTTCCATTTTCATTGACACGCATCAACTCTTCCATCTTAACACTACTCAGATATTTATCAACTGTAGTACGCATATCTGCGCCTGTTTTTGGACTGGCTGTTTTATATACCTTTAAATTTTCCAATTTTTTGATAAGATTCAAATAGGCAAGATCTTCTTTGCTTTCCATTTTGACTTTACTCATCAATTCGAACATCTTCTTATTAACAATTACAGAAGACACACTCTCCTGACCATCGTATTTATCAAAAACAGTTTGCGCGCCACTATAAAATGGTAACAAAATCATCAAGGCGAATAACATTACTATTTTTTTCATAACTATTTTTCTTTTTTAAACACTTTGTTTTTAGTGATTTCATATTCTTTTACATACTGTGCATTTTCCATGCCAGAATTAATATTTGAAGACAATAAATCCAATGCTTTTTGTGTAGCGGCAAAGGCTTCTTCAGGCGTTTTAAAAGTACCTAGTTCATTTTTAGCTTCTTGCGACTCAATATTATTCGAAAAAAAAGTAATCAAACCATATATTCCTACAACCGAAAATAAAATCAAACTCCAAACCAGTGTTTTACTTATCTTAGATTTTTCATTCATAACCATGTCAATTTGGTACAAGATAATGAGAAAATTCGGTAAAAAAAAATCCCGATTTAATCACTTAAACCGGGACTAACAAAAAACTCAATATTTCTAAAATAAGAAATTGAATCCAATTTTGAAGTTTCTGCCTCTTGTACTGTAACCTCTGGCTTCAACAAAATCTTTGTTTAAGACGTTATCTACTGATAAGAACGTATTTAATTTATCCTTAATTAAAGCATAACGCACATTTGTATTCACTAACTGATAGTCTTTTAATATTTCACTCACTATTGTTGGACCTGGATTATAAATAGTATACTGAGTAACTCTATCCGAAACAAATTGATAAGCCACATTAAGTCCTAAACGTGAAGTAGCTGCAATATCAACAGACGCATTTACTTTGTGCTTCGGGTTTAAAATTCTTGACTGCTTTTCTAATTCTGTAAATGTATAGTTTGCATTGAATTTTATCTTATCATTAATTGCATACGAAACCATCGTTTCAACACCTCTTACATTATTCTTTCCTTCAACATTGAAATACTTGTAGGTGGTTAAATCAAAACCTATTGCATCCTTTTCTTCTCTAAGGAAAGCAACAGCATTAACATTCAACTTTTTATCCAATAGATTCAATTCAAAACCAGCTTCAATAGTTGCATCTTTCTCTGGAGTAAGTTCTAAATCTCCATATGGTGAATACAATTGATACAAACTTGGTGTAACAAAAGCAGTACTATAAGAAGCCAATAATTTAAACTTCGAATCAAAGAAACTGAATGAAGGATTCACATTAAAAACCAAATTTTCTCCGTACTTACTGTGCATATTATAACGTGCTCCATAATTCAGATTCAAACCAAAACTAGAATTATAAACTACTGTAAAATAAGGATCAATCATGTTGAATTTTGCCAATTCTTTAGCAATTGAACCATACGGACTACCATTGGACATTTCATGGAACTGAAATTGAGCTCCGGTAACAATGAACAATTGTGAGCAAATTTGGTATTTATTATAAACATCCGAATTTACACTTCTTGATTTGTATTCAGAAGGTGTTCCATAAGAGAAGAAATCCCTGTTTACTAAATTTGCACCTGAATTAATTACAAATTCTCCTTTTTTGTATTTATACTTCGGTGAAAAACCAACTCGGTATTGTTCTGAAGTACTGAAATTTGACAAATCATCTGCAAAAGAACCACTATCAAATTCATTTTTCATGCGGTCATAGTTGGCAAAAAAGTCTAATGATAATTTCTTCGTTGGTGTAAAACCAATTTTAACCACAGAATTCACTCTCGAAAAAGCATCATCTTCAAAAACAGTATTATCATTTACCGGTTTTGCTTCCGATATACCATTGGAATATGTAGTATTTAAAGTCGCTAAATAGTTGAATTTATTTAAAGTACCGCCTACTGAGAAACCTTGATTAAACTCTTTAGGTTCATTATTATTGTTGTTTTCAGCTGTTTCCTGAGTACCCAAATTCATGTAAGCATTACCTTGAAACGCTTTTTTAGCAGATTTTTTCAATGTGATATTAATAACTCCGGTCGCTGCACCTGTACCATACAATGTACTTGACGCACCTTTCAAGATCTCGATACTTTCCACTTGATCAATAGGAAGCAATCGCATATCAAAAGACAAGCTGATTCCTGATGCATCTGTAACCGGAATACCATCAATCAAAATTAAAGCCTGATGATTTCTTCCTCCTCTGATAAAATACCCTAAATCTTTTCCGTTACGGCTTTGGTTACCGTTAATTTCAACACCGGCAACTGTACTTAAAACAGCAGCTAATGACTGACCTTGTTTCTTTTTTAAATCTTCCGCAGTAATTTTTACGACAACTTTACCCGATTTTTCTTTTGACAATGCAAATTTTGAATCTGAAACCACAACTTCATTCAAATTACGGATAGAGTCGTTTTCTTGTGCGAATACGCCAAGTGAAGCCAATACAAAAGCACTGACCAATGTAATCTTTTTGTTCATTTTAATTAAACGTTTGTAATACTAAATTGGGAGAAAAGTATAGAATTTACCCATACCCAAACCTTTTTTCCCGAAAGTTTGATACTCGTTGTACTGGGCAGGTCTCCTGGCTTGCGTCTTGTTGTTTACCTTCCCATCTTCATGTATTACATGGCGACAGTGGTTTGTAGATAACAACAAGCTAATTAGCTTACAGTTGCGGGTACAGCTTAGGTTTTTAACCTAATTCCCTTTTAATGTGTTTTTACAAATGCAAAAACTACAACCTCAATACGGGTGCAAATATAGAGTTACAATTAGGAATAATGCAAATTTTATCTGCTTTTTAATTATTTTATTAAAAGATGTTAAATCAAAAAGTTTATTTCTTCTTCTTTTTACACCTTTTATAAAGTATCAGCGAAATAATCACAATATGTATAAATACAATCGTATAAACCGCGAACATAAATTCTTTAGAGTCAGTATTCATAATTTAAAGTATCATTTTAATAACCTGTCCAAATTCCACTTTATTGGAAAAGGCATCTTTTAATGGAAGGTTCATCTGTTTGCATAAAAAACTTCGGATTACACCGGCATGAGTAACAATTACAATAGGTGAAGACGCATCAATTAATTTCTCACCGATGAAAGAAAGCACTCGATCATACAATATTTCAAAGGATTCGCCATCCTGAACTTTTACGGTAACGAAATCTTTCATCCATGGATTAATTTCGTCGGAAGGAATATCATCCCAACTTTTCAGCTCCCAGTTACCGAAATGCATTTCCATCAAGCGTTTATCTACATTGTAATCAGATAAAGATAAAAAATCAGCTAAAATGGTGCAGCGCTTTAACGGACTGGAATAAAACAACGCTTCTTCAGGTAATTGCTTTTTGATTTCCACAAACTGTTCAAGGTAAGGCTCCATTAATTCTACATCGGCTTGACCGTAACAAATGCCTTTGGCACAAACAGTTTCAGTATGACGAACTAAATAAATTTCCATATCGCAATAGCTGACAGATAAAAAATAACTTCACAAACCTGTTGTGTGGCGCCTAAACAATCTCCGGTATAACCGCTAATCCATTTTTGAAAATAACGAGCCAGATAAACACGCATCAAAAAAACTGGAATAAGCGTCAAAAGCAACTGCCATTGAAAAAATGCAAGTACAAACAAAGGCAGTAATCCAAAAAAGAAAGCACCAACAACTTCACGCCAAGTATAACTTTGGGCAATCGGTTTACTTTTACTGGTGGCATCTTCACGGGAATATTCATGGGTGAATACTATGGAAACAGCCGCTAACCGACTTACAGCATGTGCTGAAACAAACACTAAAAAGCAAGTAATGTATGTATTCAATGCAGGAATATCAGTAATTCTTAGAAGCATATTGACAGACATTAACTTCATTAAGAAAAGTAACACAACACCAATGGCACCATAGGCTCCAATAGCACTGTCTTTCATAATCAGCAATATCTTTTCTTTCGTCCAGCCTCCTCCAAAACCATCACAAACATCGGCAAAACCATCCTCATGAAAAGCGCCGGTAACCAAAATAGAAGCAATCATAGAAAGCAAAACCGCGATTTCAGGGCCAATTAAATAATCAAAAAGGCAATAAGCTCCAAACGCCACTGTTCCAACAATCCAACCCACTAAAGGAAAATAACGCGATGCTTTATTGAGATAATCAGGATTGTGATCAATGTTCTTCGGACAAGGAATCCGAGTATAAAACATCAGGGCTGTAAAAAATATATGCAGTTCTTTTTTCATTCTGTTTTCTCTTTATTACTTACACCAGCCGTTTCAAAACTGGCCATTTCATTCAAAAACGCAACAGCCGACTTGATTATCGGAAAGGCGATAGCACAACCCGTTCCTTCTCCTAATCGTAAATCCAATTGCAAAATAGCTTTGGCATTCATAAAATTCAGTAGCTTTCCATGTGCCTGTTCCGCTGATTGATGACTGAATATTGCGTTTCTGATAATTGCCGGATTCTTTTTATAGGCAATCAGAAAAGCAACGCTGCAGATGAAACCATCCACCAGAATAAGCATGTTCTTCTTAAAAGCTTCCAACATTCCGCCCGCCATCTGAAGGATTTCAAATCCGCCAAAATAAGCCAATTTATCCTCTAAATCATCCTTCCCGATATACGATTCAATCGCTTTTCTCAAGATATCACTTTTGAATTTCAACTTCTCCGCATCCACTCCCGTTCCTTTTCCAACGCATTCTTCAATGGAGATTCCGGTAATGATACTCATTATTACCGAAGCTGTAGATGTATTCCCGATACCCATTTCACCAAAACCGATACAATTGCTTCCTTTTGCGGCAATTTCAGTTACAATTTCACTTCCTTTTAGAAAACACAGTTCCATCTGGCTCTTGGTCATAGCCGGTCCGTGTAAAAAAGACTGTGTTCCTTTGTCAATAGATGCCTCGATTAATTTTGAATTAGGCGGAAAATCATAATTCACACCCGAATTCACAATCGATAATGCAATATCATGCTGCTTACAGAAAACATTGATGGCTGCGCCACCTTCCAAAAAGTTAGTCACCATTTGTCGGGTAACATCCTGTGGATAAGCGCTAACACCGTGGGCTGCAATTCCATGATCGGCAGCAAAAACAACGATGCTTGGCTGCTTTATTTCAGGAGTTAACGATTGGAAAACCATTCCGATTTGCTTAGCTAAGGTTTCCAATACACCTAAAGCTCCTGTTGGCTTCGTTTTGTTATCGATTTTATGTTGCAATTCCGATGGAAGTAAAGTAACATCATCTGACTCTGAATTTTCATCAAGGCTACTTGCAACATCATCTTTATACATTTCGGTAATTTCTGTAACAAAAGGCTTTTCTGCTTTTTGCTTCCAATGCAATTGCTGCAACATCGGTTGGTTGTTATAATTGGTAGCGGGTTTACCGATACAGAAATAACCTAATGGTTCGATATGTTCAGGTAAGTCCAATAGTTTTTTGAACTGATAGTAATTCAGAATCGAAACCCATCCCATCGAGTAACCCTGTTCTGTTAATGAAAGCCAAATATTTTGTGCTGCGCATACCGCACTGAATTTTATTGCTTCGTTACTTCCTACAGTTCCAATTGTAAAACTATTCAGTACCGAACGGTCGTAACAAATTACCATCCCAAGCGGTGCTTCTTCAATGGCTTCCAGTTTTAGCGATTGGTACTGCTCTTTTTGTGAAGCATTATCGGTTTGGTTTGCTGCCTTTTCATCATATTCCAAGAACAGCTTCTTGATGGCTTTTTTTATTTCCATCGATTTGATGATATAATACTTCGTTGCATTCGTCAAACCCACAGAAGGAGCCCAATGCCCAGCTTGCAAAGCCTTCTCCACAACCGAATCAGGTACTGCATCATTCAAAAAATGACGCGTATCACGGCGGGATTTCATAATATCATCTAAATAACTCATACGTATAATTTAATGGGTTTCCCAAACAACAAAACAATAGTCGTTATAGGTTTGTGTAGTATATTTTGGCAATGCAATCGCTTCAGAAAACAACGGACAATTGATGACCATTGTATGAAATTCCCCATTCTCACCACAAGAATCGATTCCATTTGCTTCTAACTCCTCAGCCAGTGCTGTAGTCATTATTTTACCCAAGTACTTCTCGCCCATTTGTGTATTACAGGAAACGATCATTGTTTCAATGCCATTGGTTAGCATCTCTTTCACCAAATCGATCCTATTCTGCTGCCATAAGGGTAAAATGGCTTCTAATCCGGCGGCGTTACAGACTTTCTCTTCCCAATCCCTGTGTGGTTGCAAATCGATATCTCCAAAAACAGCAGCCTCTAATCCATAATTCGCTTTTAGAGTTCGTAATGTATCTATAAACTTGGCTTCATAATCATTCCATGTTGCCGGAATGGTTACGATAGGCAAATTCATTTTCTCTGCTTGTTGTTTCAAAATAGTCAAAGGCAATCCATGCGAACGGGAAACTTTACCGTTTTCATTCATCATGTTCAGTAGAACTTTTGGCTGCAATCCCGTTGCTACTGCCTGCATCATTGCATAACAGGAATCTTTTCCGCCACTCCAGGAAGTTACAAAATTCATTTTTTCTCTTTAATTTTAACCGGAATTCCAGAAACCATCAAAACCACCTCATCGGCTTTTTTAGCCAGATACTGATTCATCCAGCCTTGCAATTCGGTGAATTTTCTACCAATGTGAGTTTCGGCGTGCACACCCATGCCAATTTCATTGGTAATAATGATAATCGTAGCATTTTGTTGTGTAATTAAGGCATCGAATTCAGCTTTAGCCTGATCCAAACTCAAAGCCACGTCATTTTTTGTATCCACGAAGAAATTCGTCAGCCAAAGCGTAACACAATCAATGATAGCCACTTTCCCTGAAAAATCAATGGTACTCACGTGTTTTTCTTCTTCCACATTGATCCAGCGTTCGTCTCTTTCAGCCTGATGACGGTCAATTCGTTTCTGGAAATCACCATCCCATTTTCTGGCAGTAGCCACATACATTGGATTTGATGAAAGCTCCATAGCTAAATCCTGAGCGTAACTGCTTTTTCCGGAGCGCTCTCCTCCTGTAATCAGATAAATCATTCTTTTTTTATTGCTTTAGGCTTTAAGCTATTGGCTATAAGCACTTCATTTATGTATATTTTAATAAGGACAATGTCTGCAACCGTTCTCACAACAATACCCTCTTTTCAAATGAAACCAAGATTTGAAAACATACTTTCCGTCTTCCAGATAATAATCAATTCCTTCTATTAAGCTTTCCGCTTTGGGTAGCTCTTTTGCTTTATTTTCCTTGGCATTATCGGGAGTTATAGTCGCAACATACTCTTCAATCCTAACCGAACAAGCTTGCTTAAAACATTCCGGGCACAAACAATCAACGACTGTTGTGGGCACAAAAATGGGTGGAAAATCATTACACCAACATTTAGTACCTTCCAGAGTATCACCGCAATTAAAAGCTGTTTCGCAAGTAGAACATTGCTTCACTTTTATAACATTCATGGCGTAAAGATAGCACTTGTCCAATTTTTAGTATTAAAAAGAATCCGAATTTTTTTGCAAATTCTTTTACCTTTGCGGGAAATAAACACAAACTAATGAAGACT
>DATEDY010000295.1:0-2931 GCA_035281405.1 Flavobacterium sp. | reverse complement strand
TGAAGTTCCTTCAATGATTGTACCTCCTGGTTTTAGACGTCCATCGGCTTCCGCATCTTCAATCATTTTTACCGCCATACGGTCTTTTACTGAATTCCCAGGGTTAAAAGTTTCCACTTTTGCCAAAACAAGTGCATCGACCTCGGCAGTTACTTTATTTAATTTTACTAAAGGAGTATTACCAATAGTTTCTAATATGTTTTTTGCGTATTGCATTTTTATTGTTTTTTGTTGGTACAAAGGTAGAAAATTGAAATCGATTTTTGAAATTAACATGAACTTGCGTGAGGGATCTCGTCTTGAGACGAGACAAGTTGGCGGCATCCTTTAGTTGCGAACTTGCAGATGCAAGTCCGCAACTAAAGATACAGCGTAGAGCCCGACCCTTGTGGTCACGCTATTAAAGATAATATTTCATTATTGGAAGAAATTCCAAACCAGTCCGAAGCGAATCACAAAATCCTTATAAGGATAATTAGGAGCCGAATAAAATTTATTCCCTGTAAAGCTTGAGTTAAAATGTTCCGCCTTTAAGAAAATTCGCGTTTGACGTACACGGGCATTCACGAAGAAATCCATTAAAGGGAACCCACCAATTTTTTCCGTATTCTGAACATAAAATTCAGACATTAATGGGTTATAAGAGTTAGCATTATAATCGGTAAAATACTGGAATGTAAAACCTGTTTGCAAGTACATTGCTTTTTTAAATACATGATCAGAAAAATACAAAGTATTACGCGTAACAAATTTCGGAACATTCAGGATAGGATCTTCTTGTGTCACTTGTTGAAACAAAAATGTGTTATCCAAAGCAAACTTTCCAAATTTGATTTCCTTTTGTACCTTAACCGAAAGGTAATTAATGGTTCCGTCATATTGTTTTGGAGTAACCACTATTGTTTCACCAGTTGCATCATCGTTACTGAAATACAAATGATCATTCAACGTAGTAAATTGTGCTTCAGCACTCAACCATTGCGTTTTAGCACTAATTTTAAGATTGTTGATTTTTTCATTGTCAAAACTTTCATACCAATTGTAATTAATAAAATCGCTTTGGAACAATGTATAATTTAAATCCGGTATTTTACTCAGATTTTGATATTGCGCAGTGAATGAGTTTTTGTCGTTGAATTCATATCTGGCAAATAATTCCAGTTTAGAATAGGTTTGATCAGAAATTGCTTTAGAGATTAATCCGTAGCCTTTAATTTTATTTTTCTCGTAAAAGTATTTTCCACCGACAGCATTCAGCTGATTATGTAATGAATTAGGAATAACCACCTGATTATCCGATAAAGAATATCTGTTATAAAAATAGTTATATTGGTAATTTTCAAGAAAAACATTAAACTTCCCGATTAATGAATTTGAAAAAGTAGCTCCAATTCTATTATACATGTCGTTTGACTTTACAAAATCGCTGTATTTATTAGCAACATAAGCATCACCAAATTTCTCAGTGGCAGTGGTCATATTAAATTTTGCAAATTTAGTTTCATAACTAAACTGATGATCTAACAAAACATTATTTGTTTTATTCAACCTGTTAATTCGGAAGCTATGATCAACAAAATAACGTTTAGCTTTTAGTATTGATGATGCATCTTCAAAATTAACTTCTAATCTGGAACGTTGCTGAAATTCTGAATCTTCTGATTCAAAATCGGCTTTATTGAGCAATCCTCCATTTTCATTATTCAATAAATCCTGTCCGGTAAAGTGTGCATTAGCAACATATCTTTTATTTGTAGTTGCATAACTGGTAGTGAAAACAAAGTTGCCGTTACTAGACAATGAATTGATATACTTTCCAAGTGAACGTAAGCCTTTGTAACCAATTGACATATTAAGATTCTTAGAGGTATTCAATGTAATGAAAGCATCAACACTTTGACCTTGTTCTAATGTTGTTTTAAAATAAAGCTCTGTAAACGGTGTAGCCACAGAATAGTATTTGACATCTTCAGAAGCATAGTAATTAAAGTACTTAGCCTTAAAACCAAATTTAGGTTTTACATCAAAGCGATTCAACCCAAAATCAAGAGTATTGTACGTTTGACCATCATTATTGAAAGGCAATAAACCAAAATTGTCTTTTCTCAGATAATTGAACTTGTATTCAGATTTCATGGAAAGAGATGTATCCACAAAGACCGTATCTCTTTCAATAGTAAAAATTTTATACATATTATGTGAGGCTTTAGGAACCGTACTCACCTTCCCACGAAGGGATTTCCGTATGGTATCCTTTTGAATTTGCAGTTCATCGTCTTGGGAAAAGCCACAAAACGAAGCAAAAAGTAAAAAAAGTATAAGAAGTTTCTTCATCAATGCAAAAATACACAAATGAAGTTAAAATAAAAGCATAAAAAAACTCCCGCATTTGCGGGAGTTTAATATATAAATTACAACTAATTAGTTTTGTAAGTAGTAAGGCGTTGTAGGCCCATTAGTAAACAAATCATTTAATGTAATTACTGGAACATTAGCACTGTTTGTAGAGTACTCTCTAGAAGGATAAATCATTCTGAAAGGTCTAGTAGTTCTAGTTGTTACAGATACTGGTAAAGGTAATACTGGGTATCCAGTTCTGTGGTGATCCAAATATGGCTCAATACCATGCCAGTTAGATAACGCAATATATTTTTGAGTCATGATTGCACTGATTTTATCAGTAGATGCAGTCCATCCTAAACCATTTCTAGTGTCAATAGCTGTTTTATAAGCAGTAATAGTAGCAGCACTAATTGGCGCAACTTGTCCTGTTGTAACTGTACCCCAAAGTCTGTTATTGAAGTCGAAAGAAGCATCGATACCAGCATTGAATTCAGTTTGAGCACTTCCTGATGTTAGATAACCTCTTTGAATAGCTTCAGCCTGTAAGAAATGTGACTCAGCATTTAGCATGATATAACCATCACGGAT
>DATEDY010000294.1:0-25346 GCA_035281405.1 Flavobacterium sp. | reverse complement strand
CATCGCTACCCGCGTACAGCATTATTCAAAAGGTTTTGGGCATTATGAATGCCAGTTTGAAGCCATTCCAAGAGATGTCAAAGTGCCTCCATACACCAATCCTTTGTTGTATCCCAAAGCGGAAACGCAAGGTGCTGTGGTAACTGATAATAATGACCCTTCAGGAATGGGACGCATTAAGGTGAAATTCTTCTGGAATCATGAAAGTGACTGGACGCGATTGGTCACACCACATGCGGGTTCAGGAAAAGGATTCTATTTTATACCCGAAGTAGGGGAAGAAGTGTTTGTTTCGTTTGAAGGAGGCAATCCGGAAAAACCGTTTGTAATCGGGACACAATACAACGGACAGGAGATTTCAGGTTATAATACAGCAGGGAACGACCAAAAAGTGATTCATACGCGTTCTGGAACCAAAATGATTTTCAATGATGCCCAAGGCAGTATTTTTATCGAAGACCCAAGCGGCAACACTTGGCTCATGGACGGACAGGGGAATATCAGCGTGAATGCACCAAATGATATATCGATAACTGCCGGTAAAAACATGAGTATCAATGTAGGTCAAAACTTATCAGTAATTGCCGGTGTCGATATTACTGAAACTGCCGGAGCTAATAAAAACCTTATTGCCGGAGCTTTCCATAATGTTTCCGTTGGAAAAAATTACCTGGTAAATGTAATGGGCAGCTTACTGGAAATCGTTAAAGGAAACAGGGAATCTGAAACGACCGAACGTACCGAAATTGCTAAATCAGCTCAATTAAGTACAACTGAAAAAAGTATTGTGGTAAACGCTTCTCAGAAGGTTGTGAAAAAAAGCGGTGAAAAATCTAATGCATTCTAAACTATGAGTATCACGAGAATAGTTGAAGGTGATTTAATCAATACTTCCACAGCGATGAATCTGACTGCTAACGCAGGTGATTACGAGTTCAGTACGCCCATGAAAAACCAATGGAAAGGCGAAGCAGACGGTGTGGTTGAATCTGATTATAAAGCTTCCAATAAGGAAGATACGTTATCTAATTCTATCAATGTAAATTTGAATCTCTTCTTTGACGGTACGCAAAATAATAAAACAAACACTGAAGCAAGAAATGTTAACTCAAATAATCATCAAACTTATGTTAAGGTAGGAAATAAAAATGATGATAGCTTTGAAAATGATTACACTAACGTAGCTAGAGGTTTTGATGCGGTGAATTCTGATGCAGTAAATCAAGTTGCAGTTTATATTGAAGGAATTGGTACTGAAGATTTAAAAAGCGATTCTAAATTTCCTGGAGTAGCTACTGGTATGGGAGATACTGGTGTGACTGCAAAGGTAACTAAAGGATGTATGGACGCTGCAAAGCAAATGTTTGAAAAGGGATATAATAATAAAGAAATTGATATTTTATTTGTTAATGTATATGGTTTTAGTAGAGGAGCAGCAGCAGCAAGACACTTTTTGCACGTAGCCAGTAAAATGGCAAATTATTCTTTAGAAGATGAGATTAGTGATAGAAAAAATAAATATAAAGTTTACCCGGATTATTTGTTTAATGATAAAATTCATCAATTTAATTTAGTATTAGAGAGTACTGAAATTTTGGACAAATATGGTTATTTTGGAGCCTGTTTGTTACATCTAGGAATGAAAATTAAAAAAATCATATTCAATTTTGTTGGCATTTACGATACAGTTGCTTCTTTAGGTGCATATCACGGGAACGATGTTAAAGAATTGAAATTAGATAGTATTCGAAAAGCAAAATATGTTTTTCATTTAGTTTCAGATGATGAGTATCGGGAGAATTTTGATCTTTCAGATATTAATAGTGCTGGATTATCTGGCTTGGAACTAACGCTTCCAGGAGTACATTCTGACATAGGAGGATCTTATCTTGACAATGTTGATGAAATTTCAGTAATTGATAATATCCAGATTGCTGAAACGGAAGACCATAAAAACATGGCTAAAGAAAGAAAGGACAAGGAGTATGATTTGTTTAAGAAGTATGTGGTTGATGAAGGATGGTTTAAAGACCCTCAAATAAAAAAGCAATTTTTTTATGAGAAGGATTTAGATCCACATACAAAATGGTATGAAAATCAGTATAATTATGGTTTAGTTGGTAGAAGGATTTTGTTTAATAGCTACGATAAAATACCATTGGATTTAATGATAGAAAAATCGAAAGATTTTAATGTTGAATATAAGCCAGGTAAATTAGAAGATTATAAAATTAAAGATTCTTTTATAAGTATAGTTTATAATCAGATTAAAGATTATTATAACGCAAAAATTAACATTCGGAATCGCTATGTAGTAGAATACAATAAAGAACTTAAAAATTTTGATTTGTATTCTAAAAATTATTTTAATGACACAAAGTCTATTCACTACATCAACTATATGGATAATAACGATTTACATCGTTTGCGTAACGAGTATTTGCATTGGTCAGTAAAAAGTAATTTATTTGGACTATCAGCGAGAAATGAAGGGGCTTTAAAACAAGAAGTACGAAAAAGAGAAATACATCATGGTTAAATATTTTTATAGAATAATAATTTATATCTTATTATTAACAACACATTCCCATTGTCAAATGCATAAAGAATTACCAGAGTTCCATACTGAAATATCAGAGCCAAATCAAAAATATGAAGTGACACCAATTTTAGATCAAATAAAGACATTAGAAGGTGTTTCTGCTGGATTGCCTTACGGTAGTACCAGTGGCGAGTGGGGTAGTTCTGGAAAAATGTGGACCGAGCAACACGGCACACCAATAGGATTCGATATTACCTATTATGCACGTTATGAAGATAAGTATTATAAGATTGACCAAGATTTCGATTTAGAATTTATAAAAAAAATGACCAATCGATGTTATCCAACATCGGATAATGGTGAAAATTCAGTTAAAGAATTTATTTCGTTAGAAGAGTACAATGGTGATTTTGAAAGATTTAGATATACCTACCAGCCTTTTAGTACTTTGGTGTTTGGTTTTGCTCCTAAAGGAATGATTGTAGTGTGGATGCGATATGCATTTATTTCATACGAAATTGGACGTTTTCAGGCAAAAGAAATTACTGATGTAGGAGAAATAAACAAGGTTAAAAAAATATACATGGATAAATATCGTATTCATCCGGAACGATATGAAGAAGCAAAGAAAGAACTCCATTTGGAAGACACTTCACCAGAATTATGGGATAATTATAGATTGAAATACAATTGGAACCATAAAATTACTTCAGATAATAAAAGAGCAAGATTTTTTGAATTAGGGAATGAATATTTTAATGGTGAATATGAAGTAATGTTTGGGCCTTTAGTTATAAATCCTACCAGTAAAAAGAGAGCTGTTCCAGAAGTGTTTCATCTGTTTTGGGAAACAGGTAAAAGCGAACGCTACATAGCTCGTATCTTTTTTGATTGGAAAAAAACTAATGAATTATTGAAAAACTCAGGAGTAAAAGAAAATATTTTTAATATAAAGATAAAAGAAGACAACAGTCAGGTTTCTATCGATTTGAATGGTAAACCAATTGATGTCGACAGCATCCGTATTTATCCTAACAGTCACTTGCGCTTTAAAGATTCATATGAAGAATAAAAACAAATGAATATTTGAATAATCAATTGAACTCATGGAAGATAAATCTAAATTTTTTTTTACGTTTTTGCTTCTTTTTGTAAGCGGATGTGCGTTACAGTCATATTTGGATTATACAGATTTTAAAGAGCCTCAGCGTTACCTGATAATGCCATTACTTATTACTGTTTTTTCAATTGTAATAGGGTTGATAAGTAAAAAAGATACTGTGTATAAAGGAATGGTTATTAAACTTTCAATCGTTTGTGTTGTCGGATTAATCTTGTGGACAGTGATAATAATGTATTTAATGGGATTAGGGAAAGCCTATAATCATTAAAATATTTACCGATAAATTTTGTAACTAATTCATAATTGTTTTCATGAATTCATTAATCAATCAGGAGAAAATATTTGTATTACACCCAAAAACGGGAACCAAAACCTTTGAAGTGATGCACCGTCAGTACTCCGGGGATTGGGTCGATAAGTCAATTCAATATGAAATGGAGGTCACATTATTGAATAATGTCAACCAAAACGGATTTGTGTATCAAATAAACAGAAAGAATCTTTTGATTGACGGAAGTGAACCGGATATCGTTTTTGATCAGTTAGCCTGTGAATGCGGAAATGCATTATTCCCACTGAAATTTTTAGTCAATAACTTAGGAGAAATTGAACAAATTTTTGAACATCAGCAAATGGTGGAAAGATGGGAAACAATCAAAGAGAAACTGGTTGATTACTATGAAGGGGATACTGCTTTGAATTACATTAAGCTAACCGACAAGAATATTAAAAATCCGGATGTCATAAAAAGAATGATGTACAATCATCTTTTTGTGTATTTCTTCTTTAAACCATTGTACGGCTTTTATCAGGATGATAAACTAAATACAATTTGGAAACCCGCTCCTTTCATGGATTTTACCGTTGATATTCCAATGAAGAACACTTTAGTAAAAAAGAAAGACGAAAGCAACGAAACGGGAATATCTAATGATGAATTATACATTGAAATGGAATCGGATTCGGATGTTATTGAAATCAAAGGGAAATATACATTTAACCAAAAAAATAAAAGTATTGATTCCTGCGAAGGTTCAATACTGATGGATGGAAAAGAAGAAATCAAACTGACTTTCATCACAAAACCGGAAAAAAGTTTAAACCGCTTAGTACCGGAGCCTGCAGTTGTGAATATTGTTTAATCGTTTTTAAAAGAAGTTATGGCTGAAAAACACCTCGTTTGTCAAGGCGCTACATGCCAATGTAAATATGGTAATGCACCTGATAAACTGAAAGTTAAAACACAAAAGAAAACTTTCATTAACGACCCGGATGGTAGCGAAAAACTAATGGCTACTAACAAAGATATTGGACAAACATTCGAAAAAAATACTTTCGGACCATGTAAACAACAGCCTTTGCCGGGAGGTGGTTATAAACCCTGTCAGGCTCAAGTAACGCAGTGGAGTGGATTTTATGATAAAATTACGTTGGAGGAGAATGGAGGAAAAGCACTCTTGGAATCCAGTAAAGCAACCTGCCCGATAGGAGGTCCTGATTGTATCAGTATAACAGATCACGGCCAGAAACCGAAACCGAGCCAACAACAGGCGCGTAAAGCAGATAAAACGGCTACTAACCAACTTAATCCTGCCGTTGATACTGGAGCCTTTAAAATTGCACAAGAACAAGAAGTAACCAATCATGCTGAATAATGGAAAAGGGATATAACGATTTTAAGACGCATATAGTTAAAAAGGAGGATACCGTTCAAAGTATCTGTTCCCAACATGGCATTACGGAAACGGATCTGGTTCAGGCAAATCCACAAGTTCCTCTGGCTGAATTTGGCGGAGGTCTTTTTAGTACTAAAACGTACCGCCTCGATATTAAAGAAGGTGACTCGCTTAAAATTCCTTTTTATAATGAAGAGATGACTAAAAGCGGGGTGAAAACCATTAAAGGTAAAAACCTGGTTAAGGTTGGGGAATGGGAAAACTATGAAGTAGAGGAGTGGTTCTCGGGTACTCCAGAAGCCGACAGGAATCCGGCAAATGTAAAATGGGAATTGTATTACTTGCAAAATGATACCAATCCACAGAAAATACTGGAAAAAAATGAAGGGCATTTCCGTTTTCAGGAAAAGGCTACCGATAATAAGTATAAAATAATTGCATTTTTAAATGAACCTGATCCAGATGGTGCGGGTTCCATGATTGTCAATGTGGAAGCTTCTGAAAAAGCTGAAATTCTGAGCGTAAAACTCAGCGATGCCAATAATAATCCTATCAGTGAACCATTGGCATATGGACAAATCATAAACGCACACGTCGAAACTACTGGGTTGAAAGGGCAGTTTATTTATGTTTCTTTGTGGGAAGACGATGCCACAGGTGACGGACACAGCAACGAGAACGAAAAAAATTTAGTGGAAGACGCTAGAGTAGAAGTAGGCGACAAAGGAGTAGCCCACAAACAGTTTGTATTGAAACCAGATTTCAAAAAAGTGGCTAACGCGCATTTGGCAAAAGGCGATAGTAGCGAAGGCAGTACACACGAATATTATGTAACCGCTTTTGCTTCTGGCGAAACTAAAGCCAGTGCGAACTTAAATGTAAGAAATCCAGATTTTCAAAGGGAACGTAAAACAGAAACCGGAGATCATCTTTCAGATAAAAAACAACCACCTAAACCAGCTGTCTCACCATTCAAGAAGAATGTTCCAGTGCAACAGCCTAAAACAACAGCTCCAGCTGCAACACAGGGAAAGGCAGGTATATCCAGCGTTTCATTTTCAGATGTAAATGGTCGCCCTATAACAGGAACTGTAACGCAGTCGGCACTCAGGGTGAATATAAAATCGACAGGATTAAAAGGGAAGGAAATAAGATTCAAACTTTATGAAGAAGACATAACCGAAAACGAGTTGTTGTTGGTTAAAAATTTCACCATAACTGGGGATGATTTTGTTATCAATCTTTCGTTGGATAAAATACCCAAAAGTTCCGGTGACGATTTCCTCGAAGGCAGTACACAAGAATTATTTGTCGATATCGAAGTTATCGAAAGTAAGGCGCACATCAAAAGTACGGTTATCGATGTCGATACGAAAGCTTTTAAACATGAACCGGCCGAAAGTACTACTGTTGCTAAAGTTGCGGATGTCAAAAGTGAAGTAAAAGGCAAAGATTGCGGAGAAAAATTCTGCATCAAAAAAGGATCTCCGAAAAGCGAGCTAATCAGAGAAATAAACATCCGCTTAGCGGGCTTTGGCGGAAATGTTCCTACCGATGAATTCACTGACCGTACCGAAAAAATGGTCAAACAATTCCAAAAGGACTATATGAAAGTTCCGGAAACAGGTAAAGTCTGCGGAAATGTATTGATGGCAATTGATGATTTTTCTTTAAAATTTGATATCAGTGCTACATCCTGGAGCGAACTAAAATGTAGTTGCAGTACTAAAGGGAAACAGGCTACAAGTAAATTGAGAGACGTAAAAGAGTTGAATAGCTGTGCCGGTTTTGGAGATGGAACCGGTAAAGACACTTATGGTGGAAATGCAAAATCTGAAAAGTTCCACAGATACGAATATCCAGGTATTCACCGTTCTTTACTTTTCGGGATTAAAGCGTTACAATTTTATTTCAGTAAACAAACAACGTATAAAATAGATCAAATAACATCTGGGTACAGATGCCGTTTTAAGAATTATACAACAACGAACCATCAAGGGAAGGCAATCGATATTCAGTTCAGTAAAGGAACTTGGAAAATAAGAGGAGAGGATAAAAAAAACCTTGAGCCTTTAAGGGATATAAGAGATAATATCTATATTAAATATCTTGGAGCTCAAAAGGAATGGCCGGCTAAAAATCTTTATTCTATCGAACCAATTGATTTATTGTATGATAAGAAAGGTAATGTGAGATTCGACCATACTTTTAGTTGGATACACGTTGATGTAAGAGAGTTTGATACTGTCTATTTAGATGATAAATATTTTTGCAAGAATGCAACTGGTTTGAATGGAAAAAGCATTATGCAGCTTGCTAAAGATGCTGGATTTGAAAAAACTTGCCAATGTATCAAAACAATGGAGACTGTGGCACCGGCTAAAAAAGAAACTAAAGCAGGATGCTATTGTAAAGATGAATTCACGGAAGAGATATTGCAAAAAGTTGCTCCTTCAGCGAGTAAGGCTAATGTTACAAAATATCTTGACGGATTTAATAAAACTTTTACGAAATATGGAATTGATTCGTGTTTGAAAAAAATTCATTTCTTAGCACAAGTGATTCATGAGTCTGGAAGTTTTCTGTATAATGTAGAACAAGGTAACGCAGATTATTTAGCTAAGTATGACGGATGGCATGGTAGAGGACTTATCCAACTTACTTTAAAGGAAAATTATGAGGCATTTGAGAAAGCAATTGGTGAAGATTTCACTTCTTCGACTACAAATAGAGATAAAGTAAAAGATTCTCCTTATGCTGTATACTCAGCAGGATGGTTTTGGAATAACAGAAGTCTGAATGATTTATCAAGTGAAAATGATTTTATTTATATCACGTATAAAGTAAATGGAGGCTTCAACCATCTTGATGATAGATTAAAGAACGTGAAGAAAGGTTTTGAAGTTCTCTATACCGATTGTAAAAATGATAAAGATAAAAAAACGGAGTATGAGTTTACAAAGAGTAAAGGATATGGAGATAAAAAATGTTCATTTGCTTGGGGACTATGGCATGATCCTTTGTTTAATAAGATTGGATGCGAAAAAAGTAAAGAAAAAGCAATTGAAGGTTATCAGCGTTATATAGATTTAACGGATGCAAATGACAAAACAACAAATTATTACGGTATTCATAAGTTGAGTCATTTTGAAGATTTGGTTAAATCTTTTGTTAAAAATGGTAAAACAATTAAAGAAGTAAATGTAAGGGAAGCGGCCTTGCAAAGAGTAAAAGAACTAAAAAAATAAAAATGAGAAGTATAATAACATATTCACTGCTTTTGATATTCTTGTTTACAACTACTAAATGTAAACCGAATAGTCTTGATGAGAAATATTCAACAAATGCAAATGTTGAAGTTTCACCTAATGAAACAACTAAAGCCGAAGATAAAATAAAAGGATATTTTAATGAAGATAATCTTGAAGATTACATTGTTAAAGATAAAAAAACAGATAAAATAATTCTTATCGTTTACATCAATAATGGTAAGGATTATGTCAGAAAAGTATCGTTTGAAGTTGTCAATGATGATTTCGGAAGTGTTGAAGAACCACTCCAAAACCTATTTATTTCAAATCCCAAAAAAGGAGAAATTTTGGTTGGTGCTTCCTGTTGCGGAAGTTTAAAAACTACCGAATCAAATTACTACAAATATTACAAAGAGGTAGATACCTGGATTTTATATAAGGTGGCAACTGCAACGGTTGATTCTGATTTTATTCCTCTTATTGATATTTCTTATCAGGATTTTGCCTATTCAATTGACGGGAAAAGAAGGGATAATAAGCTTATCCGTGAAAAAGAGTTGAAAGAGCTTAAAGAGAAAAATGATTCACAACTGAATAAACTATTGGAAAAATTCAAAGTCGCCAACGATTCTAAATCAATTGATAAGATGAGTGGAAAACAAAATTTCGATGACTTGGCAGAAATGATTAAAAATATTCCATTGTCTAAAGAAAATATAAGTAAGTATAACGATTTTGCATATTATTTGGGGCTTTGCAAAGACGGTGAGACGGCATCAGTATTTTTATTGAAAGAAATCATTAAAAAAGAACCTTCAAGAATTGTTGCTTATTTGAATCTTGCAGATGCCCAATGGGATATGGAGCAATATGAAAACGCAAAGGATTCATACAGGAAGTACGACTCTTTAATGAGAAAGAACGAAAAAAACATAAGTAAAATACCTTCGAGAGTAAAAGAAAGAATAAAATAATAATAGTAAAATGAAAAAACAATTTTTTTTAGGTTCTGTTTTATTGTTAAGTCTTTTAATGGCTTGCAAAAATAATGAGAATGACAATGAAATCAGCCAGAATACTGTTTCTGAAAAAACTAATGATGCCACTGAACAAAAACAGCAACAAGTAACGGATACAATCTCTCAAGAAAAACAGCTAGCAAATGATCAAAAAGAGTGGGTAAATCTTCCCTTTGATTTCGAAGAAAGAAACAAATTAGCAAATTCAGATGAATCAAAATTATTGCAGGTTTATCCTGTATTAAAAGATGATAAACTGGAGGCAGCAAAAAAAATAATTGCTACCGATGGCGAAGACAATCCAGATCTTGTTTTTAAAGTAAACAATGGAACCACTATTTTCGATACGTATGTGTATTGCATGTATGGTGATTCTGATTCACAAACGATGATAAATGTAAAAGACAATATAATTGTTGCCAAAGAATCTATCGGTTATGCAATGCCTGAAAATGAAACCTATCAGTCATTTGTCATTAACAAGGATTTATCCGTAACTATCTATGATATCGATTACAATACAAGAGCGAAGAAATTACTCGAGAAATATCAGATAAAACAAAATGGTTCTATAGTAAAAACGAAATAAGTTCAATCATTGCACGCAAACAATCAGGTGCGTGTATCTTAATATGAAATTTTTAAGCCAAACTATAAAAGTACTTCTCCTGTCCGTTATTTTATTTTCATACGGTTGTAAAGAAAATAAAACAATAGCTGATCAAAACACTACAAACCAAATAGATACTATAAGAGGTAAACAAATAAAAAAAGGAGAAGTCAAGGATTCAGTTCAACAACCTTCAGAAGATAATGAATGTATAAAGAAAAGTAGTTTTCAATTACCATATTCCCAAATAACAAATGTTGATAAGGTCAATTATTTTGAAGCAAGTTGTGCAATTCTGGGCATAGAAGAATTGCTTTGCGGTGAAAAATCGTTACGTTATATTCCTTTACCAAATTTTGAGAACAGAAGAGTTGTTTTGGTTCCTATGGATTGCGGGAATTTCAAATACAGATTGTTTTTGGTGACCATTTTTGAAAATAAATTTATTTCAAAACTTTATGTGGAAGGTGAATGGTACGAACCCGGAGACGATTCATTTAAAGAAATGACAAGTTTTACAATTGATGAAGATTATACCATAACAGTTACTAAAAAGTCCTTGGAAAATGGTAAAACTACTTCTACTGAAGTCATCAATTACTTGGTTAATCCTGACGGTGAATTCGAAAAAGAATCCTGATTTGTATTAAACACAGAATAAAGAAAATAAAAAAGCCCTGAATTTCAGGGCTTCTTTTTTATTGCGTCAGCATTGACTTTTTCTTTTCTAAAACATTAACATCAGCTGGTGCTACTACTGTTCCTTTTATTTTCAAGGGAACTTTACCGCCTTCATAATTCACAGCATTGGATTCCACCGTAATGGTTTTGCGGATAGGACCTGGGTTCATGTTGTATTTTACTTCAATTTTTCCTTTTTTCCCAGGTAGAATTGGCTCTTTCGGAGTACTTGGAACAGTACAACCACAGGTCGACTGCACATTAGTAATAATTAAAGGTGCATCACCTGTATTCGTAAATTCAAAAACTCTAATTCCATTGTCTGTTTCCTTTGTCACAGTGCCATAATCAATAGTATTGTCTTTGTCTTTGAACTCAATTTTGGCACCGCTCTGGGCCTGAGCTGAAATACCGAAAGCTATTACAGCTATTAACGACATCAAATTTTTCATATCAATTAATTTAGTAAGTAAAGTTAGATTTGTTTTCGTAAACTTACAAAAAAAATAACTTCTTTTTATATTTACGCAGTTTCCTTACTTTTGCATATAAATTACAAAAAGTGTACCAAAGTCAATTCTACATAATTTTTCAAGAACGAGTCTGTCTATAGACTCAAAACATTCCTTTCCCGTTGCCATATACAAAAGGTTAAACGGTAGGAGAGCATACATCCGCATTTTTTGTAAAAAGATTTCAGTTCAACTGAAACATTATTTTTAATATCATAAAAAATCATAAAAAATCATGATACCTGCACAATTTGAAGCAAAATCAGTAGAAAAAAAATGGTACGACTACTGGATGGAAAATAATTATTTTCACTCGAAGCCAGACCATAGAACACCCTATACCATTGTAATACCGCCACCTAACGTAACAGGAGTTTTGCACATGGGGCATATGTTAAATAATACGATTCAGGATGTATTAATTCGTCGTGCCCGTTTGAAAGGGTTTAATGCCTGCTGGGTTCCTGGAACAGACCACGCTTCTATTGCTACTGAAGCAAAAGTAGTAGCGAAATTAAAAGCGGAAGGAATCAATAAAAACGATTTAACCCGTGACGAGTTCTTAAAGCATGCTTGGGAATGGACCGATAAATATGGTGGAACTATCTTGGAACAATTAAAACAATTGGGTTGTTCTTGTGATTGGGATCGTACTAAATTTACCATGGATCCGGACATGTCAGCTTCTGTTATCCGTTCATTTGTAGATTTATACAACAAAGGTATGATCTATCGCGGTTACCGAATGGTAAATTGGGATCCTGAAGCTAAAACGACTTTATCTGATGAAGAAGTTATCTACGAAGAAAGACAAGGGAAATTATACCATTTAAAATACCAAATTGAAGGTTCAAACGAGTTTGTAACTATTGCTACTACGCGTCCTGAAACTATTTTGGGTGATACTGCTATCTGTATCCATCCAGAGGACGAACGTTATTTCCATTTAAAAGGGAAAAACGCTATTGTTCCAATCTGTAACCGTGTAATTCCAATCATCTTTGATGAGTATGTGGATATGGAATTCGGTACCGGATGTTTGAAAGTGACTCCTGCACATGATGTAAACGATAAAGAATTAGGCACAAAGCATAATTTGGAAATCATCGATATTTTTAACGAAGATGCATCATTAAATTCTTTCGGTTTACATTATCAAGGGAAAGACCGTTTTGTGGTTCGCGAAGAAATTTCAAAAGAATTGGAATCGCTTGGTTTGATCGCAAAAATAGAAATGCATACAAATAATGTTGGTACTTCTGAAAGAACTAAAGCAGTTATCGAGCCTCGTTTGTCTGACCAATGGTTCCTGAAGATGGAAGATTTGGTTAAACCAGCTATCAAAGCGGTTTTAGAATCGGATGAAATTAAATTATACCCAAGTCGTTTTAATAATACTTACGCACATTGGTTGAATAATATCCGTGATTGGAATATTTCCCGTCAGTTGTGGTGGGGACAACAAATTCCGGCTTATTATTTCGGAGAAGGAAAAGAAGATTTTGTTGTAGCGGAAACTCCTGCTGATGCTTTGGAATTGGCTAAGAAAAAAACAGGAAATGATAATCTTCAAGTAACAGATTTGCGTCAGGATGCAGATGCATTAGATACTTGGTTCTCTTCTTGGTTATGGCCGATGGCAGTTTTCGGAGGAATTATGGATCCGGAAAACGAAGATTTCAAATATTATTATCCAACGAATGACTTGGTAACCGGACCGGATATTTTATTCTTCTGGGTTGCCCGTATGATTATTGCTGGATATGAATATACTGATGCAAAACCGTTCTCTAATGTATATTTGACAGGATTGGTTCGTGATAAACAAGGCCGTAAAATGTCGAAATCATTAGGTAATTCACCTGAACCACTTGGATTGATTGAGAAATTCGGAGCTGATGGTGTTCGTTGCGGATTGTTACTAAGTGCTTCGGCAGGTAATGATATTCTGTTTGACGAAGAGTTATGTAACCAAGGTAAAGCTTTCGCTAATAAAATCTGGAATGCCTTCCGATTGATAAAAGGCTGGGAAGTAGCTGATATTGCGCAACCGGAATCGTCTAAAGTAGCTATTGATTGGTATGAAGCTAAATTGCAAAAAACGCTACGAGAAATCGAGGATAACTTTGAAAAGTACCGTATTTCTGATGCCTTGATGGCTATTTATAAATTGGTTTGGGATGATTTCTGTTCGTGGTTCCTGGAAATGATTAAACCGGGTTACCAACAACCAATTGACCGAGTAACTTTTAATAAGGCTATTGAAATGTTGGAAGCAAATCTGAAGTTGTTACATCCATTTATGCCTTTCTTAACGGAAGAAATTTGGCAGTATATTGCAGACAGAACTCCCGAACAAGCATTAATTGTAGCACAATGGCCGGAAATTAAGTCGTATGATGAAAAATTAATTACTGATTTCGATTTCGCTACAGAAGTAATTTCAGGAATAAGAACAATCAGAAAAGATAAAAACATTTCTTTTAAAGATACTATCGAGTTAAAAATCGTTAACAATGAAAAAGCAACTGCATTTTTTGATTCGGTGATAGCAAAATTAGGAAATGTAAGTAATTTGGAATACGTTGCTGAAAAAGTGGACGGTGCTTTATCTTACCGAGTGAAGTCAAACGAATATTTTATTCCAATTACAGGAAATATCGACATCGATGCTGAAATTGCGAAATTAACAGAAGAGTTAAATTATACGAAAGGTTTCTTGAAGTCGGTTCAAGGTAAATTATCAAATGAAAAATTCGTTGCTGGTGCGCCTGAACAGGTAATTGCTAACGAACGTAAGAAAGAAGCTGATGCTCTAGCAAAAATTGCTACAATAGAACAGAGCTTAGTAAGTTTAAAGTAACAATACTATTAAGTTAAAAACAAGAATCCCATCTGTGAAGATGGGATTTTTTATTCTGCAGTGATTGGATCAATGATGGTGTGTACTCGATTAACACTATTGGCCGGGAAGCCTCCTTTTTTCGCGTGCTCGCGTACCATTTCTTCATTAGGTGCATTGTAAACACAATAAATCTTATTGTCGGTTACATAACTGTGAACCCATTGGATCTTTGGTCCTAATTCATCCAAAACCCCACAAGAGGTTTGCGAAATAGATTTTAACTGTTCCTGTGTTAAATCGCCAGCTCCTGGGATTTCTCTTTCAATGACATACTTTGGCATATGCAATATATTTTATTTTCCTTGTTAGGCCTTTTAGGATTTGCCCCGTTTTTTTACATGGTATCTGGATTCCATGCTAGTAATCTGTGGGATAAGTAAAATGAGTAAAGATTTGGATAGGAAATATATTGAAAAACAGCAGTATAGGTGAGATAAAGGTACAAAAAAACAACCTAATTAACAAAACAAGATAAGCCAACCTAAATACAATTAGTATTCCTTTTCAGGATTGACTTCATCAGGTTTCTTGTAATTTTTATTCAAGAATTTAGTATACTCTTTTTTGTTCTTCTGATTTCGGATAATCGTGAACAATATCAAAAGTATTATGAAAACCGAAACGATACCAAATGTTATCCAGTTGAATTCCATGATTGCTACTTTTTTATACTATAAAGTTCCGAATTTTTAATCAGAATTTATCTATGCAAACGTTAAATCTTTTATGTTGAGTATTAGTTTTATACGTAAATTTACAGAACTAATTTTTGCCTTTCTTTTTTATGAAGAAACCTCTTTTTCCCGTTTTGTTATTATTGGTCTTTTTTTGTTTCTTTTCCTGTGATGGAAATGATGATAATAGTACCCAGCCTAAAACTAGTAATGTTACCGAAAGTGTATATGCTTCGGGAGTAGTTAAAGCCGAAAATCAATATACAGTGTATGCAACCGTAAATGGAGTATTGCAAAGTATTAATGGAGTTGTCGGGCAAGATGTAGCTAAAGGGGAGTCTTTGTTTAAAATTGAAAGCGAGAGAGCATCATTGAACACCGAAAACGCTCGTTTGGCATATGAAATGAGTAAAAGTAACAGCCAATTTATTCAGGATAAAATTGCAGAAATGGAGCTGAAAGTGCAAACGGCTAAAGATAAATTAGCTTTGGATGAATCCATTTACAAGCGTAGTAGGAACGTAAGGGAATATAACGCGATTTCCGAGGTTGATTTCGAGAAAACGGAGTTGGCCTACAAAAACTCTAAATCTACCTATTTAGCGGCTTTAAAACAGTTATCGCAGCTAAAGGAACAATTACGCAGCGAACAAACCCGGAATGCTGTCAATCTTAAAATAAATCAGAAATCACAAAAAGATTTTACTATTACCAGTGCTGTCTCTGGTGAGTTGTTTGATATTTTGGTTAAAGAAGGAACTTTGGTTTCTCCACAAACTCCTCTGGCTATTATCGGTAAGAAAAACGCATTTGTTTTGGAATTGGATGTTGACGAAAATGATATGGTAAGAGTAGCAACAGGTCAATTGATTTTAGTTACAATGGACAGCTATAAAGGGAAAGTCTTTGAAGCAACTGTTGATAAAATTTATCCGATTATGGATCCTCGTTCCAGAACGTTTAAGATTGAAGCTCACTTTTTGAAAGTGCCGGGGAAATTATATCCTAATCTGACTGCAGAAGCCAATATCATCATTCAAACTCACAAGAACGTATTGACAATCCCTAGAAATTATTTGATAGATGATGAATATGTACTGGTGAACGACAATGAGAAACGAAAAGTGAAAGTTGGTTTAAGTGATTATCAGCATGTGGAAATTTTAAGTGGACTCAAAGCCGGCGAAACAATTTATTTACCCGAACGATGAATTTTAAATTGATTTTCAATATCGCTTTGCATTTGCTTCGCGCTCGGTTAAAACAAACGGTGATCGCCGGGGTTGGAGTGACTTTTGGAATAGCCATGTTTATTACATTGGTGAGTTTTATGAACGGTCTTAATGACTTACTCGATGGTTTAATGCTTAACAGAACTCCGCACGTGCGATTATATAACGAAATAAAACCTGCGGAAGATCAACCTGTGGCTTTAGCTGCTAGTTATCGGAATAACGTGAATTTTATCCGTTCTATAAAACCCAAAGACAGAGGTGAAGCAATTTATGATGCGAAAGCAATCATTCAAAATTTGAAGAACGACAGTAGGGTAATTGATGTGGCGCCTAAAATCACAACTCCTGTTTTTTTTAATTCTGGAACTATTGAAATTTCGGGGATTATTAATGGTATTGATGTTATGGCAGAAGATAAACTTTTTACAATAAGTGATTATATCGTGGAAGGTAAAGTAGAAAACCTTCGCCAAAATAACAGTATCATCATCGGAAAAGGACTGGCAGATAAGATGTTGCTTTCTGTTGGAGATATTCTCAAGATTACCACTGCAAAAGGAAATTTGGCAGCACTGAAAATAGTCGGCATTTCTCAAATTGGGATAACTGAAATCGACAATGTGATGAGTTATACTTCTTTGGATATGGCACAGAAGTTATTGAGTGTTCCCACCAATTACATTACCGACATACAAGTGAAACTGCATGATGTTACTATTGCTCCGGTTTTAGCCGAAGAATTCAAAAATAAATATCAAGTGGATACTATCGATTATCAAACCACCAATTCACAATTTGAAACCGGAACGACCGTTCGAAGTATTATTTCCTATGCTGTAGGCGTAGTGCTTTTGATTGTAGCGGGTTTTGGGATTTATAATATCTTGAATATGATGATTTTTGAAAAAATGGACAGTATAGCAATTTTGAAAGCGACAGGATTTTCAGGTAATGATGTTAAATGGATTTTCATGCTGCTTTCCATGGTTATTGGCGTAACCGGCGGAGTATTGGGATTGATTTTCGGATTTGTTTTTTCGAACATAATTGATGCAATTCCCTTCACACCAGCTTCATTGCCCACAGTGAAAACTTTTCCAATCAATTATAACCCTATTTTCTATATCATCGGAATTACTTTCGCTTTGATAACAACAGCCATTGCAGGATTGTTTCCAGCGTTAAAAGCGGGTAGGGTAGATCCAGTTGAAATTATTAGAGGTAAATAATGAGTAACATTGTTTTAGAAACCAAAGGACTGACTAAATATTTCTATGATCCAGTACAATTCAAAGTGCTGAAAGAAATTGACATGCGAATTGAACACGGAGAGTTTGTATCGATTGTTGGAAAATCAGGTTGTGGAAAATCAACATTATTGTATTTGCTTTCCACTATGGACACAGCGTATGATGGTGAGATTTTTATGGATGAAGAATTAATCACCGGGAAAACAGATAAAGAATTAGCACAAATACGGAATGAAAATATCGGTTTTGTATTTCAGTTTCATTATTTGCTAAGTGAATACAATGTGCTTAGAAATGTAATGCTTCCGGGATTGAAACTCAATAAGTTCACGGAAGCTGAAGTGGAACATAACGCTATGGAGCATTTACGTACACTGGATATGCAAGATCAGGCACTAAAAATGCCCAATCAATTGAGCGGCGGACAAAAACAGCGTGTAGCTATTGCAAGAGCATTGATTAATAATCCGTTGATTATTATGGGTGATGAACCAACAGGAAATCTGGATAAAAAAAATAGCGATCTGGTTTTTGATATATTTAACCGGTTAACAATGGAGCACAATCAAACTTTACTGATTGTGACTCATGATAACGATTTTGCTGGAAGAACACATCGTACAATTACCATGGAAGATGGAAGAATTATTACTTGATGATAACATCAAAATGATCTAATAAGCCTTTGACGTTTTCATTCGAAAAAATAGCTTTTTTGATTTTATTCTTCACCGGATGAATAGAAAAATTATGGCTGGTGTATAAATCGGCCTTGGTCAAATCAGTATCGGAAAAAACAGCTAAGCGTAAATTACAGTTATCAAATAAGGCTTCTGTTAAATCACTTTCCATAAAGTCAACCGAAACCATACTGCAATTGGTGAACTGCATTCTTTTAAGTTTCAATTTGTAAAACATCGAATAGTCCAGTAAACAATTGGTGAAATGGAATTCGTAAATTTTTTGATCAGTCATGGCAAAATTTACACCTGTAAAGTTACAATCGTTAAATTGTACACCACGTAGTGCTACATGACCAATTTTAGTTTCTTTAAAATTACAATGGTTAAAAGTACAATCTACAAAAATGGCTCCTACGAAGTTGCATTCGGTAAAATCACAATAATTGAAAATACAGTTTTCATATTCGTTATTGTTGATTTCGTATTGAGAAAAAGTAATGGTATTGTATTCTTTGTCGTAGATAAATTCTGCACTCATATTGATAAATTTGGTGCAAATATAGCTTATTCCTGATCAGCTATTTTTTTCAATTTGTCCAAATTGATTGGCTTGCTCAAAAAATCTCGGACACATTTGTATTTTTGGGCTTTTACTTTGTCTTCGAGAGCAATTGAAGAACTGGCTATGTAGATAATTCCGAAATTATCCATTTTTTTCTTCAGTTGGCAAAATTCTTCTAAAAATTCCCAGCCATCCATTTCGGGCATTTCTAAATCAAGAAGAAGGATATCAGGAAAATCAGTTGTGGATTCAAAATAATTTAATGCTTCGCTGCCATTAGAGAAATCACGGGTTTCACTAAAAAGATTTGTCTTCTTAATAAGCTTGTTAGTCACTAATTTGTAAATAGGGTCATCATCAATGATGTATATTTTCTTTTGCGGCATTGTTAAAATAAATTTTGAATGTTGTCCCTTCGTTTAATGCACTTTCTACTTCTATTTTTCCCTTCATGGCATCTACTTGGTTTTTGGTAATAAACAAACCAATACCTCTAGATTCAATATTATTGGTGAATGTTTTATACAGACCAAATAATTTTTTACCATTTTTCTTTAAATCAATTCCAATTCCATTGTCCTTGATTTCAAGCACAAGATAATTGTTTTCTGTATACGATTGTAATTTTATTTCAGGTTTTCTGTCCGGATGTTTATATCGAATAGAATTGGAGATGAAATTAAGCAATACACTTTCCAGATAAGCAGGGTTGAAATATACGGTGGTTGCTTCAGAAACAGCATTAACAATGGTCGCTTCATTTTTTGTTATTTTATTATGAAGTACCTGTAGCGTTTTATGAATATATTTATTAAGATTTAGTTTCTCAACTACTTGATCAATATTAGTTTGAATAGAAACTACTTCGTTTAAGTTAACCATTGTTTGACTCAATGTCTCTGAAACCGACTTTAACAAGCCTAACATTTCATTTCTTTCGTTTTCATCCTCGCTCACTTCAATCAAATTGATTAACGATTCAATATTACTCGTGTGTGATCTGAGATTATGTGAAACTATATGTGAGAAATTCAGCAATCGTTTATTTTGTTCGGTAACTAATTTCAACGAATTGTTGAGGTCAATTTCAAACTGTTTTGATCTGGTAATGTCAATTAAAATACCTCTGAAGCGTGTTGAGGTTATTTCTTCGTGGTACACACTCACAATGTCTCTTACCCACACAACATTACCGTTTTTATGAATCATACGGTATTCAAAATCAAAAGGGGTTTTGTCTTGTGCACACTGATTGCTGTAATCAATTACCCAGTCACGATCCTCCGGATGGATTATTTTTCTCCAAAACATTTCATCAGAGATCCATTCTTCTGGTGTATAACCTAAAATATCAAATGATTTTTTACTGACAAAACTTACCCCAGGATCTTTTGAATTTCCTTCCCAAACAACTCCGTCGATGCTGTCGATGATATCATTGATTTTCTGCTTGGATTCCAAAATTTCTTGTTCAGTAGCTTTTCTTTTTGATATATCTTCAATGATGGCAATATGGCTGTTCGAATTATCATCTTTTTCCCAAAGTGGAGAAATAGTGATCCTAGCCCAAATGATGTTGCCATTTTTATGAAAATATCTTTTCTCCATCGAAAACTGACTGATTTCTCCCTTACGGAGTTTCTTCATATTGTCTATATCTTCATCTAAATCATCTGGATGTGTAATCATCATGAAATTCATTTTCTTAATTTCATCTTGATTATAGCCAATAAGTTCACAAAATTTATCATTGGCGTCAATGAAATTTCCAGTGGCAGAATTAGTATGAATAATCCCTAAACCAGCATGCTCAAAGATCGATTTGAAAAGTACTTCACTTTGTGCAATTTTTTGTGTTTGGACTTTTACCAATTCCTGTAATTCAGCAGGTTTTTTCAGCAAGGTAGTTGTGAATAAACCCGAAAGTAAACTTAAGAGGAAAGCAAAAGCAAGGAATGTGATGTATTCTGTAAAGTGTGATTTGTTTTTTGAAATAATATAAAGTTTCCAATCTCCTTCCGGTATGTCTACAACTTTGAAGTTTTTATCACTAAAGTCAGATTTGTCTTCTAGAAAAAATTCCTTTTTCTTAGTTACAGGGTTAACCTTTGATAGCTGGAAGTAGTATTTGTCGCTTTTAAAGGAACTAATTCCAGTCGACTTAATGAATCGATCAAATTTTACAATCACAGCAGAAAACCCCCAAAATTTCCCTTTTTTAAAGATTGGTAATCTGCCTACAACTCCTAAGCCACCTTGCTTGAGTTCAACCGGCCCGGAGAAGTACATTGATTTCGATTCGATGGCTTTTAATGCAGCGGCTCTATGGAGTGGATGGTGTAATATGTCAAAATTGGTAGCCGCTTCATTTCCTTTAAGAGGGTAAGTGAGTTTTATAACTCCATTAGGAACTAATTGAACTGCATTGATATTGTCATACGTGTTGACTAGATTTTGGGCAACCTCTTCAAAATTTTTCGGTTCACCTGAATCGTTTATGGATAAGGCCAGAGTAATTACTGCAGCGTAATTGTTTTTTAAGTTTTGCTCAATGTTTTTCTTAACAACGTTAAGAATGTTACTCATTTCATTTTTTTCATTTTCTTTTGATATTTGATACTTAAAGAAAATGCTAAGACTTAAAATGGATAGAAAGAAACTGAAAACAATGAATCCTGAAGTTTTTGGTCGGGACAAAAACCAATTGATCAACGTCGTTATTTTCTTTTCAAGATTCACTTAATTTTTTTTTAGCTGCCAAATATAGCTAAAAATCAGACATATAAAGTTGGATTAAATGGAAAATTATAGAAATAAAAAAAGCCCACCATTTGGTGGGCTTTTGTGACCTCGACTGGATTCAAACCAGTAACCTTCTGAGCCGTAATCAGATGCGCTATTCAGTTGCGCCACGAGGCCTTTTGCTTTTGCAAATACTCTTGAGTATTACGCTGTTTGCGGGTGCAAATATAGAAACAAATGTGTAACTTGCAAACTAAATTTTTCAAAAAATACAATAAAAATGAATTTAGAACAGTATTTTCGTGATATTCAGGACTTTCCGAAAGAAGGAATTTTATTCAAAGACATTACTCCACTGCTGTTAAATCCGAAAGCAAGGGAAGAAATGCTTGAAACTTTGGTTTCCACCTTAAGAGAAAAAAAAATAGATAAGGTTGTGGGTGTTGAATCAAGAGGTTTCTTTTTCGGAATTTTATTAGCTGAAAAACTTAATGCAGGTTTTATACCGGTAAGAAAGCCTAACAAATTACCTTTTGAGACAATCTCGGCAAGTTATGAATTGGAATACGGTCAAGATACTTTGGAAATGCATATCGATGCTATTCAAAAAGGGGAGAAGATATTAATTCATGACGATGTGTTGGCAACTGGTGGAACAGCCAAAGCAGTTTGTGAATTAGTTGAAAAATTGGGTGGAGAAATTGTTCAGTGTAATTTCTTGATGGAACTCTCTTTTTTGTCAGGAAGAGATAAAATAAAGAAGAATGAAATTTTTGCAGCAATTACTTATTAGATAACGCTCTTGAGGTTACATAGTAGCGCCAAGCCAATATGGCTAGCTGCCATTTTTTTGCTTTTGCAGGATCCAATTGCTGTTTGCTAAAACTTGGGAGTATTACTTTGTTTACTTTTGCTAAAACTTTGTACATAATAACTTTTTATGCAAATATATAAAAAGAAAAGACTGCTTTGTTGCAGTCTTTTCTTTTGTTTTATGCTTTACGAGCTTTAAGCTGTTCTGATTTTGCTTTTTGCATTTCTTCTCTGGCTTTGATCATCTCGTCTCTGGCTTTCAGCATTTCTTCACGTGCTTTCAGCATTTCTTCGCGTGCTTTTTGCATTTCTTCATTTTGATCTGAATTCCATTCGAAGTTAGATCTGTCTTCTTTCATTCTTTCTAACTGAGGACGCATTTTGTCCATATGCTCCTTCATTTTTTTCATGTGAATTTTTGAATTCTCCATAGCATCAGACTTTATTTTTTCGATATCTTCTCTGCTCATTTTGAAAATTTCATCATCATTGAATTTGAACTCAAATGGTCCATTTTCACCACCTTTAAATTCAAACTTTCCATTAAAGTCTTTATCCATTTTTTCTAAATCAGCTAGTGGAATATCCATTTTTTTTCCGTTGATGTATACTTCTGGCTCTGCGTCTTTACCGTTCTTTTTGATCACGATACTTTTCTTAATCATTTTAGGAGCTTTCGGTAATGCAGGTATTTCATCATTATCTGAAAAATTTGGAATTTCCGGAATTTCGATGTCAACAATCATATCTTCCATTTCCGGGATTTCAATGTCTTCAATGTCGGTAATGATTGGATTGATGTTTTTTCTATGGTTTTTGAATACGTGTACTTCATTCGGTTTTCCAAATCCAATTTTTTCTCTGGTTTTGTGAAAATAAATGGGTTCAATAGGTTCGTCACCACTAAATTGTGTCATTCCTTTTTGACCATCTTCATCTTTGTACTCGATTTTTATTCCGGTAATTTCACCGTCTCTGTTTCTTTTGACTTTGGAATATTTTAAAGTCACACCAAATTTTTCTTTGGCAAATTTGGCATCTTTTTTCATCTCTTCATCACTTGAGTTTTTATCTGTTTTGATATAAACGCCTCCTTGTGATTTCTGAATGATTTCTCTTTCCTGTGCAATGACTTTAATTTGGAATAACATGACAAATGCTATCAATGCCGGGATGATTAAAGCATACTTCCAGGAATTTCTTTTGTGTGATTGATTTTTGTTTAACATAACGATTCGTTTTTTAATTAATGATTGGTAAAAATGATTAGTAATTGACAAGCAGTTTTGATGAGTAACTACTTTTAAAAGTGCTTTTTGATACACTTTTTTATCGTCGATAAGCTGACTTGCTTTTTGGTCGGCTATGTATTCAAGATTTTGAATCATGGCTTTTTTGTAAAGCCACATGAATGGATTAAACCAGAAAATGATACAGAAGAATTTTGCAATCATCACATCTATAGAATGTTTTTCCTGGCTGTGTACTTTTTCATGCAATAAGATGCTTTGCAGTTCGTCGTGAGTATAATAATTCGAATTGAAAACAATATAATTAAAGAACGAAAAAGGAGCTATATTATCGTCTAAATCAACTAAGCTGAATTGTTCTTTTTTAATTACTTCCTTTTTGTACAACAATCTGAATAGCGATGCTAAATTGGTAAGAATTTTTCCAAAATACAATAAAGAGACAAGTATATAGGCTAATAATCCCAACTGAAACCAATCAATAGTAAAAGCTTCTTCTGGTGGTGAAGTCATAGCACCAGATTGTGAATAAGCTATTATATCGTTCATGGATACTTTTGGACGCTCGACTACGATTGTTTTTGTGATAAAATAGAAAGGCAATATTGCAGAAGTTGTTAATCCGGCTAATAAAAACCATCTATTTGTAGTAAAGAACGTTTCTTTACGTAACAAAAAATGATAGGCCAAAAAATATACTGATATCAGTACACTTGCTTTGAGTAGATAAATGAAAAAAGCTTCCATTATTTTTTCTGTTCAATGATATCTAAAATCTCACGTAATTCTTCTGCTGAAATTTTTTGCTCCTCAGCAAAGAACGAAACCAAATTTTTGTACGAGCTGTTGAAATAGTTTTCTATAGCCGTTTTCATAAAACGTTTACGATATTCTTCCATCGTTACAACCGGATAATATTGGTGTGTATTACCAAATGCATTGTGAGCCACATAACCTTTTTCTTCAAGATTTCTAATGATAGTTGAAAGGGTATTGTAATGTGGTGTTTCTTCTGTGATTTCTGCCATTACCTCTTTTACGAAGGCTTTTTCAAGCTTCCATAAAATGTGCATAATTTCTTCTTCCTTGTTTGTTAACTTTTGCATGATTGTAAATTGTTAAACAAACTTATAACTATAAATCTAGTTACGCAACTATTTTTATAGTTATTTAACTAAATTTTAAGTTTCATTTGATGGTTTTTGTCAAAAACAGAAGTCGATGCGAAAATACATAAGGCGTTGAGAATTATTTTTGCAACTATGTCGTAAATTCTTACAAATAAATTATCTTAGTGTAAATAATTTATTCTTATGGATTTAGAACAACCATTCGTTGAAAATAAAGTTGAAGTTACTACAGAACCTCAAGAACTTTGGGAATTGTCATTTGTTGAAGATTTTAAATACCAAAGGAATACTAAACAAATATGGTATATAACAGCTCGCTTAGTTTATCAAAACATTAGGACTTTTAGTATAAGAAAAGAACCTATTGATGTGAATTTAATCTTTGATAGAGTAATTGGTGGTATTTACAATAAAGAAGGTAAAGTTGTACAGTTTAATTCACAAAGAGATACTGAAAAAATTGGTTTTAGGATTGACAAATCTGATCTAGGCAAGGTATCTAAAAGTTTAATTGGATATAGAGAGTTTGGTTTAAACTGGGAAGAAAGAAATGATTTTAAAAATAATTTTTTAGTACCTAATCATTTATTCGAAGAATTACATTATGCTCCAGTCCATTTGTTAAAATCAGATGAGAAGAATAGTAATATAGATTATTTTATTTTGCCTTCTTACGAATTGTTAAGAT
>DATEDY010000293.1:0-8370 GCA_035281405.1 Flavobacterium sp. | reverse complement strand
AGCTCTACCTCCCTGCCATGCTTTCTTCCAATTCTATGTCGCTGATGGTAAATTGTCTTGTCAATTGTACCAAAGAAGTGCCGATATCTTCTTAGGCGTACCATTTAACATCGCTTCATATGCCTTATTCACATTGATGGTAGCTCAGGTTTGCGATTTACAACCGGGTGAATTCATACACACTTTCGGAGATGCCCACATCTACAACAATCATATCGAACAATTGGAACTACAGCTGTCCCGTGATCCGAAACCACTTCCAAAGATGATTCTAAACCCAGAAGTTAAAAACATCTTTGACTTTACTTTCAACGATTTCACTTTAGTTGATTATGATCCGCATCCACACATTAAAGGACAGGTTGCCATCTAAATTCCCACCAATACATTACAAAATAAAATGAAGAACATCCTTTATGTAGCTATTCTATTGGCTACAAATCTACTATGGGCTCAAAACAAGCATGATAAAAAAATCTTTTTGGATTCATTAAAAAGAGAGACAAAAGAATCTAGCCATCATTTTTACCGCATCATCAAAGATTACAAGGCGAATCAATCCGCATATCAAGTAACTACTTATTACAAATCCGGTAAAATAGAAGAAGAAAAAACAATCGCCTACAAAGAAGACCACCAAGGCAGCACTGGAAGTATCAAACGCTTCTATGAAAATGGAAAACCCAAGCATTTATACACACCCTATGGCCTGAACGATTCCATTCAAAGCAGCACTATTAATTATTATGAAAACGGAATCAAGGAAACCGAATTAATCGCCACAAACAAAGGACGTAAGGCTACCTTGTACAAATATTATCCAAACGGAAACAAAGAAGAAAAGATTATTTTGGATTATGATGCGTTACCGACACTTCTCCAATCAAGAACCATGGAATACTGGGATCAGAACGGCCGTCAGACCGTTACAAACGGAAACGGAGATTACGTCTACAACAACGAATACAAAACCATTACCGGCCAAATAAAAAACGGTGTTAAAATAAACCAATGGATAGCATTTGACAAAAAAACCGGAACAACCAACACCACCAATTACAACGACTCTGGTTATTTCGTCAATGGAGAAATCAAACTTAAAAATGGCGAAAAAACAACCTACAATGAGCTTGAATCAGCTCCAAAACCCAAAAAAGGGTACCAGGATTTTTACCAATACATTTCAAAAAACTTCAATTTTTCGAGGGAAGCCATAAAAAACAAAGTCAATGGCCGAATCATTCTGGAATTTGTAGTGGAAAAAGACGGAAAAGTTTCGGAAGTAAAATTGGTAAGAGGTTTGGGTTATGGATTGGACGAAGAAGCCATTAGGTTAATTACCAATTATCAAGAATGGTATCCAGGACAGCAGTTTGGTCAAAGTGTACGTGCCCGTTTCTCCATTCCAATTGCTGTTAGCTTAAAATAATCCATATAAAAATGAAACAATTATTCACCCTATTTTTATTACTATTCAATCTGGTTATTTTCGGACAGGAAACGAAGCCTTCTGAAGATGAAAAAGAAGACAACAACATCTATTATTTAGCAGCTGTTCAAAAAATGCCCCAACCAAAAGATGGCCATTCGAGCTTAGGCCTATACCTAGCCAAAAATTTTAATTTTACACCTGAAGCAATCAAACAAAATATTAAGGGAAGAATTTTCCTTGAGTTTATTGTTGAAAAAGATGGCCGTTTGACGGATTTTAAAATACTCAAAGGATTAGGCTACGGATTGGATGAAGAAGCCATACGTGTCCTTTCCAATCACGAAAACTGGATTCCGGGTGAATATGAAGGCAAAAAAGTACGTGTTCGTTTCAACATTCCAATAGCTTTAAGATCAACCAATTAAACCAACAAATGACAAAACAATTTACCTATTCATTTTTACTGATTGGATTAGCTATACTTGTTTATTCTTCAGGCTATTTTCCTAACATTTGCAATACTTTTTTCGATCTCAACAATTGCAATGGAAGCAATTACACAAATATCTTCTCTAGTTTGTTTCTTTTTTTGGGAGTTCTTTATTTTTTCTTCACTTTGAAAGAAAAGACAAACTTTCCTCCAATTGCAAGATGGCAGTTTTTCTGTTCTGTACTCATACTGTTTCTAAATCAATCCACTATTACTATACTAAATCCAGACAGAGCATCCATCGAATTCCTCACTATAATCTCATTACTGATTTATATTATTGTAAGTATATTTTTAATAATTTACAGTTTTGCAACTATTCTGAAAAAAAATTAAACTTTTTCTTATCTTTAAATCCGTAAACTTAACCTATGGACAACAACCAACACGAATTGTATGAGTACGCCCGCTTGCGTTTAAAGCAAAAAAAACGCTTGTATTTCCATTTTGTACTTTTTGTACTGGGCAGTATTTTCTGTGTAATTGCCAATAAATTTTTAGGTGTAATGCCGGAAACCCATTGGGCATTATGGGCAATAACCATTTGGGCTTTTATTTTTGTCCTCCATTTTATTAGGGTTTTCATTACTGATAGCTTTATGAATAAAAAATGGGAACGCGAGCAAATCGACAAACTGATCGCCAAGCAAGAGCGTAAAATAGAACAATTACAGAAAGATTTAGACAAAGAATAACCAATGATTACATTAATTGCTGCAGCTGGCGAAAATAATGAACTGGGGAAAGACAATGATTTGCTTTGGCACCTGCCGGACGACTTTAAACGATTCAAAACATTAACCACCGGTCATTATATCATTATGGGAAGAAAAACCTTTGAAAGCTTCCCTAAACCGTTACCTAACCGCACACATATAATTATAACACGCAGCAAAGAGTATGACGCTCCCGAAGGCTGCATCGTAGTAAATTCATTGGAAAAGGCCATTGCGGTATCACCAAAAAATGAAACACTATTTATTATTGGTGGTGGTGAAATCTATAAACAATCAATTGATCACGCAGATTGTATCGAATTGACAAGAGTACACAACTCCTTTGAAGCCGATACTTTCTTTCCTGAAATTGATGCTGAAAAATGGCAATTAACTCAATCCGATTTTCATCACAAAGACGAAAGACATCAACATGCCTTCACTTTTGAAACTTACCATAAAATCTAAATTGATTCCAAAAAAAAACATCTCCTAAGAGATGTTTTTTCTAATAATATCGTTCTCGGCATTTCCAATCAATGAATAAAGTTTTTAATGTTCCACCAAATTTTTATTGGCCAAAAAAAACCGAGATTAGAATCTCTGTGTTATATCACCAAATACCACTAAAGCAATATAACAAAAACTAAAATTTCCAAAAACAAATTTAACCCAAAGAACGTTTGTGACACTTTTTATGCAATTGGGTAACAACTGCAAAAGCTCGATTGAAAATTATTACAATTAACCGTGTCTGTTAATTCTTTTTTTTCTGCCACTAATGTTTAGAACATTATAACGAGATTATCAGATTATAAATTTAAAACATTTTTTTAACAACCACAATACCAAATAGTTAGTATTTTGAAAAATACCTAATTTTGGTGATATAAACGATAAAAAACATCAATTATTCGGTAAAATACACACTTTTAGCTATTAAAAATTTAATTCTATCTTTGTTGAAAATTATTTTATGTCAATCAGCACTAAACCATACAAAAATTCCGACTCAAGCAAGAAGGAACAAGTCGCTAAAATGTTCGATACCATCTCTTCAGAATATGACAATCTGAATCGTGTTATTTCATTTGGAGTAGATGTATCTTGGAGAAAGAAAATGGTAAAAATGATTGCTTCAAGACAACCGAAAACAATTTTAGATGTAGCCACTGGAACAGGTGATTTAGCAATATTACTTTCTAATATTGAAAATGCTAAAATTACAGGCTTGGACATTTCTTCGGGAATGTTGGAAGTAGGCAAACAGAAGATTGCTCATAAAAACCTTTCCAACCGCATTGAAATGGTTTTAGGAGATGGCGAGAAAATTCCTTTCGAGGATCATTCGTTTGATGCCATAACTGTAGCATTTGGCATTAGAAACTTTGAAAATCTGGATGCTGGTTTGCATGAAATACTACGTGTATTAAAACCAGGAGGACAATTTATCATATTAGAAACTTCTGTACCAGAAAAATTTCCTTTCAAACAAGGTTACAACTTTTATACTAAAAACATCATGCCTTTAATTGGCCGTCTTTTCTCTAAAGACAAAGTCGCTTACAAATATTTATCAGATTCGGCATCAATTTTCCCATATGGAGAGCGTTTAAACAATATTTTGCGTAATATTGGGTTTATAGATGTACACAATCTTCCTCAAACTTTTGGGGTAGCCACTATTTATAGCGCATCAAAAAAATAATAGGAATGACCAAGAAGCTATTCATCACTTTATTGATTATCGTATCAGTTACTGCAAATGCGCAAATTTTCAAAAAAAGCATGTTTGCCAAGAAACCCCTAATTAATCTTGAAAACTTTGACAAACAAAGAATTCATTTCGGATTTTATCTGGGTTTTAACAGTTATGATTTTAAATTTGACAAAAAATTTGATGGTCAGGATATCCTGGTAGACAGTCAGACTGGCTTTAACGTTGGATTAATTTCCAACTTACGTATCAATAATTATTTAGACTTACGATTCGAGCCTGGATTAAATTATGGACAACGTAATTTGACTTTCCCGAACATGACAGATCCCGTTGATCGTTTACGAGAAGTAAAATCAACTTATATTCATTTCCCTTTATTATTGAAATTTTCTTCTAAACGACTAGGTAATGTTAAGCCTTATGTTATTGGAGGTCTTTCCAGTTCATTGAATTTATCAAGTAATGCTGATTCGCCAGATGACAATTCAGCGAATCGATTCAGGATGAAAAAAACCACAAATAATTATGAATTAGGTTTAGGAATTGACATGTACTTTGAATACTTCAAATTTTCTCCATCAATTCGAGGTGTTTTCGGTATGAAAAACGAAATTATCCCAGATTCAGACCCTAACAGTCCATGGACAGGAAATGTTGCCAGTATGTCAACCCGCGGTATTTTTATCAATTTCGCTTTCCATTAAGCATTTCGTCTGAATTCGCTGAGCACAATAGCCGTAGCTGTGGCGACATTTAAACTTTCGGTTTGTTGTAAATCCCCAAAACGTGGAATTGTTATTTTTTGAGTAATGGCATTTTCTATTGCTTTGGATATACCATTCGCTTCATTCCCCAAAACAACGATACCATCTTGTGGTAATTGTTTTCTATAAATATTTTCCCCTTCCATAAAGGCACCAAAAATCTCTTTTGACGAAATAGTAAGATACTTTTCCAAATCAAGATACGTCACATTCACACGAGAAATAGAACCCATGGTTGCCTGTACCACTTTTGGATTATATATATCCACCGTTTGCTCTGAACATACAATTTGCTGAATCCCGAACCAGTCGCATAAACGAATGATAGTACCCATGTTTCCGGGATCTCTGATATCATCTAGCGCAACAACTAATCCATCTTCAACAATAACTGCATCTGTTGGAATTTTAAACAGAGCCAGACAATCATTAGCCGTGGTCAAAGCAGATATCTTTTTTATCTCAGAGTCGGTAATCATTGTTTTTTTCTCTTTAGAAATATCCAAAAACAAATCACGTGTTATAAATAAGTGTTCTAATTCAAAATCAGAGCACAACAATTCATCAATCACTTTTACACCTTCGGCAATAAATAATTGATGTTGTTTGCGATATTTTTTTTGCTGTAAAGACGTTATAAGTTTTATTTGGTTTTTACTAACCATAAAAATGTGTATTTTTGAATTAAATTTCTGATTCTTTTGAGTAATTCCACCACAAAAATAGTATTAATTCTTCTAACTGCCGTACTTATCTCCGCATGTGATGCCGTAAAAAAAGTTCCGGCAAATAGACATCTTCTGACAAAAAACAAGTTGGTGGTTGATGGAAAGACCGTTAATGATGAAGAAATAGTTGCACAGATAGTCCAACAGCCCAATTCGGCTATTTTCGGATACAAATTGCGCTTGCATATGTATAATTTGGCCAAAACGAATACCGATTCCATATTCAAAGCAAAATACACTAACGATCCCGAAAAATATTACCGCAAAGCCAAATGGTTATCTAAAAAACAAGTCAATCGACTGGGTAGGTCTTTTTGGTATTCAGGATGGCATAAGTTTTTAACTAAAACTGGAGAAGCTCCTGTTATTATCGACACATTGAAAACTAACCGATCAATCAAACGTCTAAAAGCCCACTACTTTAACGAAGGTTATTTTGATGCAGCCGCACAATTCAAAATCACCTACAACGATAAAAAAAGAGGTTTTATTGACTATAATGTTACTAAAGGAGAACCGACTATCTTAGACACTATTTCAAGAAAAATAGAATCTAAAGTAATTGACTCTCTCTACCTAACAGTTAGAAATCAATCAAAAGTCAAAATCGGTCAACAATACAAAACCGAAAACTTTGACGCAGAAAGAAGTCGTCTAACATCGTATTTCAGAAACAGAGGAATATACCATTTTCAACAACAAAATATTTTGTTTGAAATCGACACAACTTCTAAAAAAGCACCTGTTATTGTCACAATTAACAACAAAGAATATAAAACAGGAGATTCCATAAAAAGCAAACCTTTTGAAATATACAGGATTGGAGAAGTAGACATTTACACCTATGAACCTGCAACTAGGAATAAAAAACAATTTATTGACAGTACCCAATATAAAAACTTCAACATATACAGTACTGAAAAACTGCGTTATCGCTCAAAAGCTTTAACAGACGCTGTTTTCATTCAAAAAGACAGTTTATTCAGCGATGACAACAGAACATTAACGTTACGTTCTTTGAGTAATTTAAGAATTTTCGAGTATCCGAACATTGAGTATGTTCAAGATACAGTTACTAAAACGCTGAAGGCAAAAATTCACCTTACAGCAAAAGACAAGTATAGTTTTAAAGCCAATGCTGATTTCACCCATTCCAACATTATGGATTTTGGTATCGCCGGTAGTACCTCATTCTCCATTCGAAATATTTTCAGAGGTGCCGAAATCTTAGAATTAGGTATACGCGGCAATATTGGTTCATCTAAAGATTTAGCCAATCCTGACAACCGTTTTTTCAATCTTTCTGAAGTCGGTGCCGATTTACGCTTAACCTTCCCAAGATTATTTTGTCCTTTCAATACAGATAAAATCATTCCTAAATGGATGTTCCCGAACTCCCTAATAAGCTTAGGTTTTGCAAAACAAACCAATATCGGTTTGGATAAAGAAAACCTGACTTCAACAATAAGTTACAATTGGACACCTAAAAAAAACACCGACGTTAAATTCGATTTGGTGAATTTGCAATACGTAAAAAACATAAACATAGACAATTATTTCAATGTTTATAGTTCATCGTATAATCGTTTGAATGATTTGGCAAGTATTTACAATAACGACCCCTTGCTGGTGGATACCAATGGAAATCTGATTATCCCAAGAGGAGCCAATGGATTCATTGAACAAGCTTTATCAACAGCAAGTTTCCCAGGACTTGACCCTTCAAGTAATGATTTCAGAAGCATCAAAAGCATCAAAGAACGAAAAGATCGCTTGACCGAAAACAATTTAATTTTTGCATCAAACTTTAGTTATAGTAAAAACAACAAAAGTGATTTCTTCGATAAGCAATTTTACAGTTTCAGAGGAAAAATAGAAACTGCCGGAAATTTTCTGACATTAGTTTCGAGTGCGGCTAATCAACCAAAAAATGAAGATGGCACACGAGATCTTTTTGGTTTGATTTATTCTCAATATGTAAAAACCGATTTGGAATTTATCAGACACTGGGATTTAAAACACGACAAATCAATAGCTTTCAGAAGTTTTTTTGGCATTGCTATTCCATATGGAAATTCAAAATCAGTTCCATTCTCCCGAAGTTACTTTGCCGGAGGAACCAACGACAACCGGGCATGGCAATCGTATAGTCTAGGCCCAGGAAGTTCTGGAGGCTTAAATGATTTTAACGAGGCCAATATGAAAATCGCTTTGAATGCTGAGTTCCGTTTTAAATTCTTTGGCGATCTTAACGGCGCCATATTTGCCGACTGTGGAAATATTTGGAACGTCTTGGACAATGAAACTGATGAAACTAAAATATTTTCCGGACTCAAATCGCTGGAAAGTTTAGCATTAGGAACAGGAATGGGATTCCGTTATGATTTTAAATTTTTCATCATCCGATTCGATTATGGCTTCAAAACCTACAACCCTGCATTAACTACGGGAGACAGATGGTTTAGAGAAATGCGTTTCGATAAAGGTGTTTTAAATATTGGTATTAACTATCCATTCTAA
>DATEDY010000292.1:0-2987 GCA_035281405.1 Flavobacterium sp. | reverse complement strand
TCCTGATATAACGGATCATATTCTGGTGTAATAATCTGTTCTCCGACTGCATAATTGAATGGTAAGTTGATTCCCCATTTCTTAGGCAATAATTTACCCAAATTCACATTCGTAACAATATCATACACCTTAGTATCTTCACGACTTCTTTCGTTAGGACTTTGTTCGATTCCGCCAAAACCGATAGTATTCATACGACCGGTTGCCGAAAGCGTCATAAAGTCAGCTAAATTAGTATCTAAACTGGCAATAGCAGCCATACCGCCTTCGCTATCCATATCGGCCAAACGTAACTCATTGAACCATACTTCACCACGGATATGATCAGTTTTAATTGGGCTTGGATTTTTAAGTCCGACCATCAATGTGCGGACAAAACCAAAATTAGGATTTCCTTTCACACCAATTCGCATACCCGGTGTTGCACTCGGATCAATATCTACTGCATTGACAAAGTTGATACCGTTTGCATCGGGAGTTAACGTACCATTAATTGTATTGATTTTCACTTTGGTCAACCAATCTGTATTAACACTCAACTCGTTTTCAGAAGGCCAAACCTGAGAAGGAGAATTATTCCCCGGTAGCGTTACTTTGAGTGGTAATTCCACCTGATAAAAGTTTTCACTGAAATCATTACCAAAACGAATGAAAGCAACCATTTGATCATCTGTCAAAGGATCTGTTTCTCCAGGAGTTGGCAAAGCTTCTGCGTGTAAAAACATCTTCATCTTCTTATACTGACGCATATCAACACTTACATTTTTAAATGTTGCTCTTGCGTCTCCACCTTCTAAACCTTGAGTACCAATTTGTGGATTGTCTTTATCGTAAACACGTAATGAAAGTGATTGCTCATTTTGATTTACCACCGTATTATTATTATTCATTTGTTCACGTTCCACTCCTGGTGGTGTTACGTAACGAATTGGACTTCTATTCGAGTTTTCTTCAATATTAACAGCCTGCACATCAAATCCTGTTGGATCATCAGAGTTATCATTATCTGCAGTAGGCTCAAGTGAAGACAAATACCTTCTCCATTCTCCTCTAACCAAATCCAAAGAACCGAAACGAAGTGTTACTTTATCAGTAAATCCGTGCATTAACATTCTCATGAAACGGATAGAACGCAAATCTGAAATCCCACCTTCTTTAGGTCCGTTAACATCAATGGGAACTTTAAATTGCACCCATCTTGTAGGCACAGTAGTTCCATTTGGCATGGTTTCGGTACCTTCTCTTACATCGGTAACATACAAATCACCCACCTGCATATTAGGTTTAATATCTACAGAGAATTTGTAATACGCTTCAATAGTATTCATAGTATTATCTCTGTTGATATCTTCCACATCGGGTGTAGTCATAGAACCGCGGTTATTTTCAGACACATCAACCGGAGAATTTCCTTCATTACCGTTATAACGCTTATATCTGTCCACAATGGATCCTGAAGCACTCAGGAAATATTGATAATTATCTTGTGAAGGGTCAGTATCACCGGCGAATCCAGGATGCTTAGTTGCTTCTTCTGCATCATTCAATCCGTTGTAACCAACATCCTGACGGGTTCTGTTTCCGGAATCAGCATCGAAAGCATAAATCAAAGATTGTGAAGCTGGCACTTTACCCCAGTTCGTATCGTAAACCGCCTGAGTTGAACCTGGAATGGGCAATCCGTTTTCGTATAATTTCTTGTTATCTTTTAGTACATCTTCTGATATTTCACCTAAATGAAACGATAGTTTTCCAACGTTGGTTGCGTTTATAGCACTTCCTGTTTCAACATATGGATCTTGAATCCAGAATTGAATGTATTCCACATTTGCCTGCTCGAAATTGGTAGACGTGATAGAACGCATCATCCCTCCAAAATTATCCTGAGGATTTGGCAACACATTGTTAATTGAAAGTCCGTTATAATTATACGGTCCTCTTTCTGTTGGATAATAAGTCATATCCAATGTATTAATCACAGTAGTTTCCCCAGCTGCGATATCTGTTACAGGATAAAGTTCCCTACTGTAAACTCTTCGTGTATCATATCTTGAAATATCGTTATCACTTAATCCGGAAGGTCTTTGTGATGTATAAAATATTGGATCGATACTATACCATGAAAACTTAGCTCTTTTTTCGCCGTATCTCAAATCGTTTTCTGGAAATTCACCTCCAAAACCTGTTGGCACACTCGATAAAGACCAAGCTAAAGGCGCTTTCATATCGATAGAAGATTGTGAACCTTCAAAATCGTCCACATAGACTGTTGATTCTCCTTCAAAACGATCTGCTTTTGGTGTACCGGGTTTCAATACAGCAAACTCACCTCTAAAAGATAGATTAGAAGGAACATCAGTATCTATATTTGGTAATTTATTTACTAATCTTGTGAAGAATGGCACTTCCGTAGAGAAGTTTCCATTAACTCCGAAAATGGTGTTGTTTACTGATTCCTGACCGTAATTCGTTTTTTGTGTAAAAGGTCTTTCGGACATATTTAAAATAGTGGCACCAATCTGGAATTTTTCTGAGAATTTATGCTCTACATTCAACCCCATAAACCTTCTGGTTTGCTGGCCAAATACCGCATTATTTTCTACAGAAACATTAATAGGTACACCTGATGCCTGTAATGCAGGATCAAGAATCTCAACCCTACCCGCCTGATAGTTCACACTATAATCAATACCTTCCTGTAACACTCTACCACCAGCAGTTACCACAACAGAACCACGAGGAACGTTAGCTGCTCCAAGAGAGATTCCTTGACCGCCTGAGGATTTGAATTTTCCTTTTAACTGAAATTTATTTTTGTCACTATCCTGTAATGCTTGAGCCTGAGTTTTTTGATATAAGTTCTTGAAAACGTACTTTCTTTGGTTATCATTATAAGTAGTTCCGTCATAATCTTCTAATGGACTCGTTCTCAATTTTTCAAATAAGTGAGATCCAAAAGGCTCCACCTTGGTAAAAATAATTCTTGC
>DATEDY010000291.1:0-16756 GCA_035281405.1 Flavobacterium sp. | reverse complement strand
ATTTCGTTTCCGGATCAAGAATCCATCCGACATGTGAACTTGGGTTCAGGGCGGAACGGCTCCATTGGTTCTGAACTTCTTAAAAGATTTCATGTGCTGTTTGATTATGAAAATGGTAAAATGTATCTGAAAAGAAATCTCAATTTTAATGATCCTTTTAACTACAACATGAGCGGTTTGGAAATAGGACATTTAGGATTACATTGGGTAAAAGAACAGGTGGTTTTTAGAGCTAATTTGGTTACAACTAATGTAATAAATGTAGACTTAAGCGATGCTTCCCCCACCAGCTTTAAATATCAGTTTTCACTAAAACCCAAATACGAGATTACTAAAGTTCGTCCTAATTCACCTGCAGAATTGGCGGGGTTTAAAAAAGGCGACATCATAGTCAATATCAACGGCCATTATGCACACCAATACAAGTTGGAAGAAATTTTAGAAATAATGCGTTCTGAAGAAGGTAAAAATATCCGACTTGAAGTGGACAGAAAAGGCGTTATCATCAAAGGAAAATTTCAGCTAAAAAAAATACTTTAAAAGAGGCTTTAAGCCTAAGAATTATCCCCAGTTTAGCAATTTTTTGTAAACATTTTGTAAAGCGTGTTTTCATTGACGTATTTTTCTTACATTTATAAAAAAATATGTAAATGCCGTTGCCACAATTAGGACTTTCAATGTCCATTACAGACAATCCGGGCTCTCCGTTATATGCTGGAGTTGGCCAAAGAGAACAGATGACTGAGTTTGATTCAGCTCTTACTAAGCACACCATAACTATTGTTATTACTGATGAAGAATCGGGTCTTGTTACCATTAAATTAAATAAAAATAATAAAGTTTCGGAGGTCGAATTAATGACTTATAAAATGAGCATTACCGATGATAAAACCAATGAAACTAATTTTTATCAGGTTACAAGAGATACCTTACTTTTGAAAGAATTGAAAACCAAAAGCATTGGACGTTTTTCATTTCTTGGAATCGAGTGGTTTAAAAGGCAAGTGACTCATTTACCATCCATTTCTTATGAACCTTTGAAATCGGTTATCGAATATTTTGAAGTTTCAAGATACCGAACCATTCGTGATAATTATTTGGCTTATTCTTTAAGAAGAGGAGAGGTTTTAGCGAACCTTGTTGCTGGTGAAGTTCCCGAAAATCTTTTCAACAACTCTAAAAACGAAAACTTTTTTTGTGTTATAGATAATAGTAACGGTCAACGCTTTATTGGCGATATCAAGTATCGTGAAAAGTTCATTAAAACAATTCCCAATGTAGAAATTCAGGTAATGAAAAGAAACAAAAGTATTAAGGAATTTGAGTTTGATAAGAGCGGAAAAATTAACAAGATAATTTACTTCTAAAGAATGTACGGAATCTATTATAAAACCCCGATTAATTTTAAAGATCTGATTGGGAAAAAGGAAGTTGAAAAAACCAACCTGGAGCATTCTATTGCGCAATATATAAACCTAGTAGCTACATCTTCTTATGGCGAGTGTAAATTTGATGAAATGTTCGGGTGTAAAATTTGGGAGATGGATTTTGATTTGCTTTCCGACCAAAATACATTAAAAGACAATATCAGAGAAGCACTAAAAAATGCTATAAAACTACATGAGTACCGATTAGAACTGACAGAAATAGAAGTCAGTATCACCGAAGCTAAAGCGGCATCCTATAATAATAATATGAGGATGAAAAAAAAGATCAATATTGTGATCAACGGTAACGTAAAAAAAACTAACCGACCATTTAATTTTTACGGATACTTTTTCGTTGGCCCCCTTTCTTATATCTAAAATATCATGGAAATTCAAGAACGTATTAAAGACAGAATATTAAAAAGAGCAGCCAGAGTATGGGGCTATAATGATAGTGAGTTAGAAACTTCTTTTGATCCCATTGTGGCGATGCTATTGGAAGCTTGCGCATCAGAGTTGGAAAAACTATCTGTAGAGCTTAACAATTCGCATGCACGCATTGTTGAAAGACTTTTAGAAATCATGTCACCAGCGTCAAATGCCGGAGCATTACCATCTCGAACAATCATACACGCAAAACCTTCGGAGAATAATTACAAAGTATCTTTAGAGCATCAGTTTTACTGTAAAAAGAATATTCCGAATATTTATGACCCGGTAAAACCAACGACTAAAGAAGTGTATTTTGGGCCAACAGCATCTTTTCAGTTAACTACAGCTGATGTTGCTTTTATGGCTTTTGGAACCAGCTTGTATCATTTTAACAGAACGATTCATAAAGAGTTTTATCTGAAAGCAGGTAAAGCGTTGCAACCATCGACACTATGGATTGGTGTCAAATGTTTGGATCCAAATGAAATTCTGAAAAAATTAATGTTTTATGTAGAGATAAAAAACTCTCATCAGCGTGAAGTTTTTTATCATTATCTGAAACAAGCCAAAATCTTTTTAGGGGATAAGCAAATTTCGTTTAATGAAGGTTATAATGTAGTGACTAAAGATTTCGATGTTGATGCCATAATCACTAAAAACTACAACAGAATCAATCAGATTTATGCTGAAGTAAATACCTTTTATGCGGATAAGTTTATTCATTTGGTTGATGATATCGTGCTCAGTCCTGAAGTGTTTAAAGTTCCCGATGAAATTTTAAAAGCTTTCGACAATGATAAATTGAATGGATTAAGAGATGTTTTATGGCTAAGAGTCGAATTCCCGGAAGTTATTAATAACAGTGTTTTTGAAAGTTTGAGTTTTTCATTGAACTGTTTTCCAGTGATTAATAAGCGGCTGGTTAATCTGGCTCAGCGTATTGATCCTTATATAAATTATGTTCCTTTAATCAATAATGATCATTTTTTAGATTTGGAGGATGTCACTGATTCAAGAGGTTTCAATTATCACTTGAAAGATTTTTCAAGAGGAGCTGTTGAATCAGGTCAGGCAACGTTAAGAAATAACGGTGTGGAGCGTTTTGATGAAAGAAACGCATCGGAGATGATGCAGTATCTTTTGGAATTGCTAAAAGATGAAAGTGCTTCATTTTCGGTTTTAGGCGGTGATTTTGTGCGAAATGTTATTGGTGAAATGAACCAGCTTATCGCTACTTTGGAACAGCAAACAAAGGAAAGTGCATTCTTAAAGTCAAATTTTCCTTATGTGATTATTAAATCAGTAAGCAGCGAAGATAGAAATGAAAACGATACTTTCTTCGTGAATTTTTGGTCGACTTGTGGAGAAGAAGGAAACGAGATAAAACCGGGTACTAAACTTGATTTGCCATTTGGAGCCGATTTTCTTGCGAATTCCATGTATTTGGTGCAAACGAGTGTAGGAGGGAAGACCCGGCTTACTTCAGGGGAGAAAATACTTTCCTATAGAGAAGCACTTTTGACGCATGGACGCATCGTCACCTTTGCAGATATAAAAGCATTCACCTTGAAACATTTTGGCCATACGATTTCAAGTATAGAAGTTGGAAAAGGAACTAAAATAGATACTTCATTAAAAACCGGATTCGTTAGAACAATAGATATTAAAGTAAGGAGAAATGAAGAAACGGAATTGCCGGTTTCGGATAATGAATGGAATTATTTGTGCGATAATTTACTGCATAAATTGGATCAGGTTTCATCCAATACTTATCCATACAGATTAATTGTCACTTAGGAATAATAAAAAAGGAGCTTTTAAAGCTCCTTTTTTATTATTATGATGTTTTCCAAACTAAATTGTTGTTTTCTAATGTAATACTAACAATACTACCTTCTTTGGCTTCATTTGCAATAATCTTTTTTGCCAGAGGTCTTCGCAATTCAGATCGGATAATACCTTTTAAGGGTCTGGCACCGTAGGTTGCATTAAATCCGTTATCAACCAAAAAGGATTTGGCTTCATCAGAAATATTGACTTCAATATCCAAAGATTTGACTAAATCAAATAGTTCTTTCTTCAGATGAATTTCAAAGATTCCCATTGCATTATCTTTAGAAATTGGTGCAAAAGGAATGATTTCGGTTAAACGCCCTAAAAATTCCGGTCGGAAGTTTTTGGTCATGATTTCCATTAATTGGTTCGATGTTGGATATCCATTACCATTGGTTATCGAATCGACAATGAATTGCGATCCGATGTTTGATGTAAATAATATTAATGCATTTGAAAAATCACCCTCTTTTCCTAAACGGTCATGAAGTTTTCCTTCGTCCATAATTTGTAAAAAGACATCAAATACAGATGGGTGTGCCTTCTCAATTTCGTCAAATAGCACAATAGAGTAAGGTTTTTGTCTGATTTTATTAACTAATAATCCACCATCTTCGTAACCCACATATCCCGGAGGAGCACCATATAATAACGCCGCTGAATGCTCTTCTTTAAATTCAGACATGTCAAAGCGGATAATAGCATTTTCATCTTGAAATAAGAAATCAGCTAAAGATTTTGCTAATTCTGTTTTTCCGGTTCCTGTTGGTCCAAGAAAGAAAAATGAGCCAATCGGTTGGCCTGCTTTACTTAATCCTGAGCGCGACTCTAAAATGGATTCCGATACAATCTGAATGGCTAAATCCTGACCAACGACCCTTTTCTTAAGGATTTCGTCCATGTTTTGTAAACGGTCTTTTTCTTCTGTTTGGAGCTTACCCAATGGAATATTTGTTTTTTGGGCCACAATGGCGCCAAGGTCAATAGGTTCAATATGATCCTTTTTATTTTGGGCAATTATGGAAAGCCTTTCTAAGAGTGTTTCCAGTTTGTTAAGTAAATCATCTATCGACATTTCGTTTATATTTTCATCTTCGAAATGTTCCTGCGTTAATAGATAATGTGCTTTACGTTTAATATCGCTATACAACCAATTTGCTTCTTGGAATTGTATGTCAATATCCAACTCTTTTATTTTTTTAAGTTTCTCTTGTAGAATATCTTTTTCAGAAAGAAAAGATTCCCCGGCAGTTTTGATGACAGACATGGTTCTGTCAATTAAATTAAGCGCCGACTCCGGTAGGCTTTTCTCTTTTAAATAGCGTTTAGACAATCGGATAGATTCTCTAATAGTTTCATCATTAGTTCTAATAGTATGATGGTCATGGTATGATTTTACAGCTGTTTTTATAATACGGAAAGCTTTCTCATCATCAGGTTCTTCTACTTTAATCATTTCGAACATGCCTGATAACACTTCGTCTTTTTCAATCTTTTTAGTAAATTCATCAACGGTAGTTGTAGCGATTAATGTCAGTCCTTTTGACAATTCACTTTTTAAGATACTGGATATACCGGCATTATCACTGTTTTTATCCAATAAGACATGAATTCCGTCGATTACTAGTAATGCTTTTGGGTAAGATTTTAATTCCTGAATTAATTTTTTAAGGCGGTCTTCGATTTCCCCTTTGTAAGAAGCACCGGCTATAAGCGTTCCCAAATCCAACTCGAAGATTTCAGTATGCAATAGTTTTTCCGGGACCTGATTTTTGGCAACAGCATTTGCGAATCCATTGATTATTGCTGATTTTCCAACGCCAGGATAGCCATTTAACAATACATTAGGTTTTGAAAAGCGACATAAAATCTCAATAATTTCTTTGATTTCCTTATCCCTGGCAACAATTTCGACAGGATTTTTTTTGGCTTTGGCGGTCTTATTGAAACAATATTTATGGATGTATTTAGAAATTGATCTTTCAGATGGAAGATTCAATAATTCAGTATTTATTTTTCCGTCTTCACGCTCTGTTAATAGTTCTGCACGGGATACCGGAAAACTTTTCATCTGATCAAAATTGAAACCTACACCCGGAGTGGCAAGAGCAACCATTATAGCAAATAAATCAACTTCTTCTTTTCCTAAAATATCACGAACGGCATCAGCTTCGGTTATTACATCATCTATGGATTCGTGTGCTTCAATTTCAGTTGGTTTTGATGTTTTTGGAAGTTCATCAATACGTACTTCTGCCCATTCTTCGATAAAAAAAACATCTTTACCCATAGATTCCAATTCTTTTAATAATGTGAAATCTCTATGAAGTATGGCCTTTAGTAAATGAGAAGCCGAATATTCGTTTTGTTTGGTTTCCGATGCAATTCTTTTGGCAATTTCAAGTGCCGATTGCAATTCTTCGTGAAAAATGATATTTTCTGTAATCATAATAGTACTGTTTTCTTTCGGTATGCTTAATCTTCAATCCAGCCAATTAATCCTTTGACTTTATAGGAAATGGTAAAACCATCGATACAATTAAGATTGTCTCTTGTGAGGCGGAGCGACTCAATTTTTATTTCTTTGCCTTTGATTCTTGTACAGAATTCTTCAAAAGAAATAACCTGATCTCCGTTCTTGATTACAGGAATTTGATAATTATCACAGATGTATTTACCGAAGTCACCTTTTTCTTTCGTCTCATTAGCAACCTGATGAATTAACAATTCAAACTGATTTTCTGAGATATCAGGAGCAAATTCGGTAATATGTCTTTCGCTTGATCTTGTAGAAATTGGTTTAAGCCATTTATCAGAGTAATCCGCCTTAGGATTTCCTTTTGGTTTGTAAAAGGATTCAACAGGTTTTTCATAAGTATAGCCTTCCTCCAGCATCATTTCACTATCTTTTTTGAAAGCAGGACGCGGTTTGATGTAAATTATTTTAGAAGTTTTGAATTTGTACTCTCCATTTACAATCAAAGTGATGGTTTTTGGACCTGGAGTTCTGAAACTATAACTGGCAAATTCATTGGTGTTGTCGATTTGACCGGTTTCTCCAAAGCTCCATTCCCAGGAAAAAGTTTCGTTCGTGTAATATTTGTATGTAAAATTCACCTTCTGACCAACAGCAGCTATTTTGGGAGCTATAATCGTTGGTAGCTTTGTTCTGTCCAGAATTTCTCCATGATTTTTGATTTGAATTTTTTTCTCCTTAAGACAAAAACCATTAATGACTAGTGTTATGGTATAAATTCCAGGTTCTGTATATTTATGTAACGCATGATTTGTGGTTTCTTTTGGACTTCCATCGCCAAAATCCCATTTCCAATCGGTTGCATTTGGGGTTTCGTTATGGAATTCTATGACTTCGCCAACAGAAAAGTTTTCTGCAACTATATAAAAATCTGAGGTATCACAATCGACATGTTTTCTATATTTAAAACTAAACACAACTATACTAATCACCAGAAGTATGGCAAAAAGCGTAATGATTTTGGTTTCAAAATTTGCAAATACCTGTTTTAAACCTTTTGAATTTCTACTCATAATTATTTCTTTTTTAGGTTAATCGTTAACCCAAATCAAATGCTTCTTTATTTTATATGTAATTTCAACGTTTACAATGCAATTGTCTTTATTGGTAGACAAACGTATATTGGATATTTTCAAAGTTTTCCCGATTAGTTTTTTGCAAAATTCATCAAACGGCATAATCTTCGAATCATTAATCAGGACAGGAATTTTATAATCTTCACATAAATATGCACCAAAATCATCTTTGGTTTTATTTTGTTTTGCAACTTGGTGTAATAATATTTCAAATTGCTCTTCTGAAATGGAAGGAGCCAAGTTTTTACCTTTAACTGCAGTTTTTGATTTCTTTTTTGAAGATGGTGGTACCACAGGTAATGTCATGGCAAATTCTTCAGCCGGATCGATTTGTGCCGGACCAGGTTTAAGCTTCATAGGCTTAATTTCGATATCTTCAATCAAGGCATCTGAAATTTCTGGATCTCTGGGTTTGACAAAAATTGTTTTAGATGTAATGCTATTGATATTGCCATTAATGATGAGCGTTACTTTTTTCTGTCCCGGTGTTTTGAAAACATAAGTCGGATTGCTATCAGTATCGTCTAATCGTGAATTTTCTCCAAAACTCCATTCCCATGAAAAGATATCTGTGCCATTGTAGTAGTAATCAAACACAACTTGTTCACCAACTTTTACCACTTTAGGGGCTAAGATTTCTGGAATTCTTGTACGTTTTGACAAATCGCCAATTGATTTTATCGTTACATCCTTGTAAGCGATACAGTTGTCGTTTATGGTGAGGGTAACCCTATATTTTCCTGGATTTTTGTAATGATGAGTTACATTCTTATCATATTGACTTTTAGATCCATCACCGAAATTCCATTCCCAAGTGTTGGCATTTGGGGTTTCATTGTAAAATTCTATGGTTTCACCAACAATTCTGTTTTTTGCAACGACATAAAAAGTGGCGTTATCGCAATCGACACTATTGATAAATTTTGAGAAAAGAAAAACAGTTCCAAAAAGTAGAATTGAAATGAAGACCAATAAAATTCTGTGATCAAAATTCAAAACTAAACTCTGTATACCTTTTGCACCACGAGTCATATTTTTTTTGTTGACGAACTTAGTAAAAAAATGATTCTCGTACTAATTTTTTGAAAAAAAATTCTTACATATTAAAAAAAGTGTATATTTGCCTTTGTAAGAAGAGCTTTACAGCCTAAAAATGCTACATTTTTCCCCCTTAATATTTTTTTAACACAGAAAAACTGAAAATAAATTTTTTTATTTCAGAAAAAGTATATTTTTGTAAGAAACAATTTACAAAGATATAGTATATTATGTGCCCCTTCATAAAAATACCTTTAACCATAGTATTTCTTCTGATACTTTCTTCTTGCGGAAATCCAAAATATATAGATGAGGTTCCGTTAAAGTTGAAATATGATGAAAAGAAAATCAAAAACGAATTAGGAATTAAAGATGGCTTGCCAAGTAATAGGTTAGCTGATCAATATGAGGAAGGTTTGACCGATGAGCAAATTCGTGTAAAAGAAAAATATGCCGTTTTATTAAGTGTCAGACCTGATGAAATTAAAAGCTACGATTTTTATGAGTATATAGACAAATGGATTGGAACACCTTACGGTAACAGATCATTCTCAAAAGACAGTCTTGCTATGGTTCCATTTGCACAAGCATTATACAGTAAAGCATATAAAAAGAGCCTCCCTAGAACTGCACTTGGGATTTTCAAGTCCAAAGATATTGAGTTGTTTTTATCACGTATCGACTTAGAAGAAGGAGATTTCATATTCCTTCGGTATAATAAAGATAATCCGATATCTGATGTGGCAATCTACCTAAAAAACGATAGGATCTTAGCTACTACAAAATCTTCCGGATTGCGAATTTTTAATTTTAATGACGACTATTTCCAAACGAGGTATTTTGCTTCTGGGAGAATAAAAGCAGATGAAGATGAAAAAAATTAAAAAATCCCTCCTTTATGAATAGAATAGAAGAAGTAAAGAACAAAATAAATTCCATCCCTTTTGATTTGAAGGCAGAAGTGGTTCTAGCATCGCTTTTGGAAAATTTGAAGGAAGATGGTTCTGATTTTTTAGTCAATTTTAAAGGACAATTCAAAAGACCTTACAGTACTGATATACTAGGATGTCATATAGTTGACTACGATTATGATGCCACTCAGTTTTTAAAAATTGATATCTCAAGAGACGGTATTTATGATGCCTTGCCTGAAGGTATTTTTCATTATCCTAAAACAGATCGATTGAATCAATCTGTCGATGATATGACAAAGGAATACAGAATGCAGCAAAAAGAAGAGGAGGATGCAAGACAGTTTTTCTTGCCATTTGAAAACGAGTTCTTTTTGAGTGGATTAATGAGAGAAAAGGCTGAAAAGGAGTATTTGTTGCAATTAAACCAAAGTAAAACATTTGATTTCTTCTATGAGTTTTGGAATTTGGATAAAAATCTACCCGAAATATTGGTTGCAAAGTTTATAAGACTGCTGCCTTTTGTGCATAAGATGGTTGGCAAGTTGGATAAAACAGCCTATTGCCTGAATTACTTACTTGATGAAGAAGTTGAGATTGTGGAATTGGGATATCAGGATCAATCCAATAGTGAACAGAGTGTGACTTTAAATGATTGCCGATTGGGATTGGATATGATTTCAGGAATGTCTTATATGGATTATTCTCTTAATCTCGAATTTAAAATTGGCCCATTAAAAAATAGCTCATTTGCTGAATACATTCATGATGGAGGTATAAAAAAATTTATAACTCTTTTTTATGAACATTTTTTACCAATAGAAGTTGATGTGAAAACAACTATTCTTCTGCCTGAAGAAATGGAATTATTTGATTTTAATAAACAAGAACCTGTGCTAGGGATTACTACGCGAATATAATTATGAGACCTGCTTTTAGACCCAACTTTAAGGAATTGATAGACCCAAGTCTGATGATAACCATAGCAATTTTGTTATTGCTTGGAGCCATTTTGTCAATGTTTTTCATTGATAAAGTCAAGAATTTCAAAACAGAATACAAGACAAAACATTATATCTATTTGTTTTCTGCAATATTAGTGTTTACGCTGGTTTCTTTTTTAGGCCAATCTAAAGTGATTGACACATTGTTTGGAGAATTTACTTTTTATCAGGTATTGCTATTTTCATTGGGAGCATTGCATGTGATTATTTACAGAACTTATTTGCTTAAATATGGTTTGGATAATTTTTGGTTAGAGGGTGTTTATAATACACTTATAGCAGTGTTTGGAACTATACCTTTTCTGCTTTTGTATACCTATATGAATGGTATTACCTATGCTTTTATCATTGCTTCCTGCATATTGATGTTTTTAATTCCGACATGGATTTTTGCAACTTTTAAAACATCGATATCAATTCCTGCGAAAATTTATAAGACATGGCCATTTCCTGAATTTGGAGCTTTTTCTGAACCCAAGGATGATGAGTTTAGAGATATGGTGGTCATCACATTTGTATTTTACAAAAATCCAAATTCAAATATAAGAACAGAATTTAGAGCAAAATCACCAATCCGAATGGATTTTGGAAGGTTGTTTTACCATTTCGTGAACGATTACAATACAAGAAATTCGGATAGCCCTATACAGCTTTTGGATGAACTGGGGAATCCGCAAAATTGGGTTTTTTATCTTAAACCCAATTGGTATGGTGTTTCAAAATATATAGATCCGGAATTGACAATGTATATGAATGGTATTCAGGAAGATAGTACTGTGATTTGTTTGCGAACAAAACCTTTAAACGAGGCAAATTGGGAAGAAGCATTAGTACAAAATAAGATAGTAGCGAATTAAATAATATAACACAGGTTTTATGTTAGAAAAACTAAATCATTTCCCGGTTAATTGGGTTGATGGAATGAAAATCAACAAGTCACATTTCATTGCGATGCAGGATCATGTAAGTGATGTAATTCGGGACGCAATGGGGACACAGTTGCACTCCTTAAACTATGGTTTAATTCCTTTCGGAAATGCAGGAGAATCATTCAAAATATCTTTAGTTATTGATAATCACAAACTTTTAAGAGTAAAAGTAGAAGAATGTCATGCAGTTACTCCTAACGGAAGTAGGATTGATATCAGTTCCAGTAATGCGCATATGCTAAACATCGATATGCCTTATCCTGAAGCAGTTTATGAGCTTGATTATGATCAGGATCTGGTTTTGTTAGCTAACGTTTCAGTTAACTTATTTGATAAAAAACCATTCGGTGATCCCGATCCTGAAGAAAATCCGCCACGATATCCTAATGTGGTACCCACTTTCAATCTGAATCTTGTTCAGGAAAAAAATGAAAATAGTAACCACGGTGGCTATCATTTAACCTTGGGCAAAATCATTATCAATAAAAACGAGAGCTATTTGATGTCGGATTATATTCCGCCATGTACTTCGGTTCAGAGTCATCAGCGATTGATTGATATCCATACTAAAATTGATAGATTTTTCGGCCAATTAGAACTTTTTACAGTTCAGATTTCGCAAAAAATTAACCGAAAAAATCAAAGTAATGAGCTGGCTTTAATCATTTTGGCTCTATCTGAAAAAATAACTACGTATCTGGGGACCAATATTAATTCATTCCGATGGTTTGCACCGCATCAGCCACCGGCTTATATGTTCGATAAGGTGATTTCGTTAGCACGAATGATGAAAAACTATATCGATTCAAAATCGGGAGCCGGAAAAGAGGAGCTTCTGAACTATATAGCAGAATGGTGCGGCATCAGTCAAGGAGAATTTGAAGGAACATTCACCGAGTTGGTAAATGTAGGTTACAATCATACGCAAATTGACAAAACAGTAGCCAAAACGCTTCAATTCATTCGTATAACTGACGAATTGTTTTCCACGCTTAATCATTTGGATTATATCGGTAAGCGTAAAGACAATGGAATTTTTGTGAAAGAGCGATTGGAGCTTGAGAATGTTGCTTTGGATACATCAAAAAGAAATAAATCATTTTTAGAAGATTAAGAATACAATGGAAGTACTAAATAAAAAAGAACGGGCAAAATCATTTATAGCTTTTATATGTGTTTTCGGTATAACCATGTTTGTAATTATCGGAGCCATTTTTTTTGATTACTATTTGCCTTGGAAAGAAAACAGCGAATTGAAAAAAGACAACGAAATTATGACCAGGGAATTTCTGTTTCAGGAAGATTTTGCTAAAAATATGGAAGATTTGAAAGGATCAATAGATTCTTTAAATGCACCAGGACAAGATTTTTACTATAATCAGCAAAAAGCAATTTCAACGATTATCAGTATGCAGCAATCCATACCAACGAAAGATAGTTTGCTACGAGATAATATGTATGACAATATTATTTTGACAAACAGACAGTTGATTGATGCTAAAAAGAGTATTCAAATGATGGGTGAAAGTAAAGAAGAAATGGACAAACTTTTACAACAGATTGAAACGTATAAAAGCGAATTGGAAATTGTTAAAAGAGATCTTGAGGTTTGTAGACAAATCAATAAAGCGAATTAAAATTATTTATAAACACAAATTATAATCTTATGTTATCAAATTACGGAATCGGAGGAAATGAGGTGAAGTTAGATGCTAGTGAAGCAATCTTAGAAATCCCTCAAAACAGAACATTAATTGCACAGAAATTAACAGGTGATACGCCAGTTAGACCTGAACTTGTTGAAGGTTTGACCAATGTTGAACAAGTTTTTTCTCATTTCAAACCTACAGCAAAAGTTGCTTTTGAAGATGCAGAAGGTGCAACTAAAAACGAAGAGCTTAAATTCAATAATTTAGGTGATTTCGGTATCAAAGGAATCACGGCACAAAGTAAGTTTTTGACCAATTTGGAGACTGAAAAAGATCAATATCAAAAAATCATCAAACAATTGAAGACTAACAAAATTCTGAAAAGTGCTTTAGATAATCCAGATGCTAAAAAAGCATTATTGGAAACAATCGAAGAATTAATTTCTGAATTGAATCAAAAATAAGAATCAAAAACAGTCAATAAACAGTAAAAAATAAATAGTATGTCTAAAGAACAATTACAACCTCAAAATACCGATACGGCAGTATTGGAACCGAGAAAAAAAGAAAGCGGATTTAAACTGAATGTTGAGAAATTAGCTAAGTATGGCGGTTTCGATTTATTGGAAACATCTATTGAAGGAGCGCAAAACATGAATCCGGAGCGTAAAGCACGTCGCCAGATTTTTATGAGCGAAGCAAATAAAGAAGGAGAAAGAGAAACGCTTAAAAAAACACTTCAAATGTGGGCTACAGTCTTAAAAGAAAATGACTCTTTGACGGATATGGTGGCGCAAAGCGAAGATAAAAGCAAAGTTGCTGAAGAAACATTACTTAAAAACTTAGCAATTGCTATTCATGAAACTAAAGATTTAGAACAATCTTATAGAACTATCGGATTATTCTATAAAAATACTGAAACAGATAAAGTTAGAAATGCAACTATTATCAATGCTGAATTAGATCAGTTGCAGGATCTTGATAATACTCGTTTTATCGATGCAATTCATAATGAATTGGTGGATAATTACGATCGTTTGGATTTAAAAAACAATTACGGTTTATTAGTTATCCCTGGTTACTTAGGAAGCAATAAAGTAGTTGAAAAATGGGCTAAAATTGCTCATGAAAATAAAGTAATGCTAGTAACAGATTTCGCACATCTTGACGAACCGGATGATGTTATGGAAATGTTTGACGCAGCTTACTTAACTGGTGGTGATATTTACCGCTCGAATGTCTTAATGACTTGTAACTGGTTAGTTGGAAGAGGGAAATTCGACTCTGTAGGTGAATCAGAAGATTTATTTGTACCGCCTTCAGCTGCTTTAGCAGGGAAAATTTACAAAACTTTGATGTCTCAAGTTACTGCGGGTAAAAAGTTTGGAGGTATTAACGAGGTTGACGGTGTTCGTTTTGACTTAAAGAAAAGCGAGATTGCAAATCTGGAAAATATGGGACTAATTCCAATGGTAAACGAGTATGGAAAAGTTATGGCTTTTTCTGGAAAAACTTTGTTTAACGGAGATAATTTAGGTTTACAAACATATTCTGTAGTTCGTGTGTTTGATTATGTAACTAAAGTTTTGATGGATTTCTTAAACAGAAGAGCTTTTGAAAACTTTACTGCTAAAACACGTAAAGAAATTATGGGACAAATTGTTCAGTTTCTTGACGGTATTACAGGTCCGGATAAATTGATTGAAAACTTCGAAATCAAAAGGTTTGAGCAAGATCCTATTCAAAAAGACCGAATCTATTTGGATATCCATATGAAACCTTATTTCCCTGCTAAAAACTTCATGATCAAAATGGAAGGTCAAAAAGGTGATGACGGTACTGATTGGGATACAGAATACGAACAAAAATAATAGTTGATACTTATAAAAGGGATTGAAAAATCCCTTTTATATTCTTTATTTAAACATTATGCTTAAAAAAATAATACTTTCAGTAATTGTAATGCTATTTTGTACAATCGGCGGTTACGCTCAGTTGTCTTCTAAGGATTCACTTAAAATCAGATACAAAAACCGAGTTAAAATCACCCGCAGTAAGGAGAATTTTCTCGATAATAGAGCATATGCTTTTACTGATCCCTATTATTTTAAAGTATATAATACGGATCAGGATTATATTTCCTTTCAGTTAGGGAAACGTAAAGGATCTAAAGTATTCTTGTATATCAAACTTTTTTCTTTTAACGCATGTATTAAAAAAGACGATGTTGTTGAGCTTTCTTTTGTCAATGATGATAAATATGAATTGATCAATAAGTACCAAGTCAATTGCGAGGGATATATTGTTGTTGAATTAAGACAGTACGATATCAAATACATAATGAAGAGTTTCATCAAAGGTTTTATGATTCATACTTATCAAAAAGATTATGAGTTTAGAGTCGATAAAAAAACGGCTAAACAGATTAATGAGGATATAAAATGCCTAAGAAAATATTGATTTTTTATAAGCTGAAACCTTCTAATTACTTATGTTTGCTGGAATTAATTTTAAGTAAGAAAAATAATACGTTTTATTTTTATCATTGAGGTAAAATTCTTACATTCGTCTCTTATATATTTATATTCATTGGTATTATTTTTTATTTAACCTTAATTCAGCATTTTATTATGAAACTACTTCAAACTTCTAAAGAATGAGTTGATGACAGACTATGTCTGAAATACTTTTTAATCAACTTTTATCGTGTAATTACTTCAACTGATTAATTACACAGAATCATTTCAAAATAGACTTTTAGTATTCATCCATGCTATTGGGTGCGAACTTATATTGCCTATTGATTCGGTCAAAACAATTGTGAAATTTAATACATTTTTATATGTCATTTAAAACAAAAATTAAAGTCGCAGGGAAAGAGCGTAACATTTTGAATGTTAATTATGCGATGTTTCAGGAAACTGATGCAACAGGCAGACCATCTTCTATTTCAAGAGGTGGAAAAATTGAAATTACTGTAGAAGGTACTGGTGAAATGGATTTGTTCGAGTGGATGACAAACAATTTCGAAAGGAAAGATGGTAGTATCGTATTCTTGAAAAGAGATAGTGATGCAACACTTAAAGAATTGCAATTTTCAGAAGCCTATATTGTAAGTTATAAAGAAAATTTTGATTCTGAAGGAGAGAATCCATTAACAGAAACTTTCATTCTGTCTGCAAAAACCATTAAGTTGGGAACCGGAGAGCATGTGAATGAATGGGTTTAGTTCCAACTATGTTTTTATTTATTAATTATTTTAAATATTTTTTATTATGTCATTTAAAGCAAGACTAAGCGTTGGAGGTAAAGAATTCAACGTACTAAACGTAAACTATGGTTTGTTTCAGGAAACAGACGCAACTGGCCGTCCTTCTACAGTAACAAGAGGAGGTAAAATCGATGTGACTATCGAAGGAACAGGATCTACCGAGTTATTCGAGTGGATGACTAACAGTTTCGAACGCAAAGACGGAAGTGTGAAATTCTTCAAAAGAGACAGTGATGCTACTTTGAAAGAATTAAAATTCACCGAAGGTTATTTGGTAAAACACAAAGAAAACTTTGATTCAACAGGTGTTAACCCACTAACGGAAACTTTCACTATTTCGGCTAGAAAAATCGAAATGGGGACAGGAGTTTACGAAAACGAATGGGTATAATAAAGTAGACTAATTTTTAATTAGTTCTTATTTGTGATGTCGATATAGCATAACGGGATGAAGTGCCCAAAACTTTGTCTCGTTTGTTTTCGACGATATTTTAAATAGAATACTGACTTTAAAAACAATAGAACATGTCTTTTTTAGCAAAATTTGAATTAGATGGGGAAACCTATAATGTATTGGAATTTGACTTGCACATTACGCAGGAAGTTGATCATAACGGTAAACCTCAAACAATTGCTCAAGGAGGTAATAT
>DATEDY010000290.1:0-2395 GCA_035281405.1 Flavobacterium sp. | reverse complement strand
TATTATCCGTTCTTTTTTTTCATCCTTCGTTTTCCCAGACTGCAGAGGAATTGAATCAGCAATCCAAAGTCCTTTTAGAAGAAGGCAAGTATCAAGAAGCCCTTCCAGTTTTAAGAAATGCAGCCTTATTAGGAAGTGGAGAAGCCCAATACAATTTAGGCTATTTTCTCCAAAATGGGATAATAGGCGATAAAAATCCCACTGAAGCGGTTAATTGGTATAAGAAATCGTCCGAAAACAATTTTAATGATGGCCATTATGCCATGATGATGGCTTATGGTAATGGTGCCGGAATTGAACAAAATCTTGAAAAAGCTTTTGAATATGCCCTAAAATGTGCCCATAATGATGATCCGACTTGTATTTGGAATGTTGTTGAATGCTATCTAACCGGCAGTGGTGTTCAAAAAAACATCCCTCAATTTAAAGAATGGACATTACGATTGGCAAAACTTCAAAATCCTCAAAATCTTACACAAAGTGGATCCATTACTTCTGCCCGATTACAACTTGCTCATTTTCATAAAGAAGGCAACTATTTTGACAAAGATTTATACCAAAGTTATTTGTGGTTTTTGATTTATAACGAACATAAAATTGATTTCAGCATACTGGAACAAAATAAAGTGATTACAGAAATCAAAGAACTGGAGAAGCATCTAAGCAAAACGCAAATAGAAAAAGCTAAAACTGATGCTGAAAAACTTTTAGGAAGACCGCTTACTAAGGTAAGTGAACTCTATAAGAATTCGTTGTAAAAAGTACATCACACAAGAGCAGTTTCCAAAATTAGGATTAGCAAAACCAAAGCCAATTTAATATATTTGGATTTAGTCCTAACGAATGTTTTGTGAATAAACAAAAACACCTTGACAAAGCATATGGGATATTGGTTGCAATCACCAACATTCACATAAAAATACACTATGAAACAAAAGCTTAGATTGTTGTTTGTCTTTTTCCTCATTACTTTTTCTGTTTCGGTACTTGGACAAACTTCCCTTTTACCAAATGAAGTTAGCCTCTTTTCTTTCAAAACCGACAATGACAAAATTGTTTTACTGGCCAAAGACAAGAACAACGGTTATATTATTTATCGTTTTGGTACCACAACTAAGGTTGAATTTGAGTATCCGAACAAAACCAAAAACAGTTGGTCCCAATTTAAATATTACTATTATTCACGTGGCGGCGGAAAACAAAACGATGCAGTAAATATAGCCCATGTTTCCTTTATTAATGGCGATTATGAATACATGCTTTATGATGATTATTCCAGCGAAAATGATGAATTTTCAATTGGTGTTCTTGTTACCCATTTAAAAAGCGGAAAATTAACTGATATCAAAGGGAAACTAAAAACAAAAAAAGGGTTCCTATGTAATTTTAAAGGTAGTGAACTTCTGGAAGTTAAAGAAGATTACTAACTGTTGTTCATAGCCATAGCTATACTATTGTCTCTGTAAATTGAAACAGAGAAATTTATTATCTTTAATACTACTTATCAAGACAAGTCCACGGAACACTGACAGTACTATTTGTTAACTTTCAAATTATCAAGCTATGAATGCTATTGAACTTAAAAATCTGCAAGCTCCACTGAAAGAAAACTATGCTGCCAACCCAGAGTCGGCATTAATTACTTTAAAAGCTCAGGGAAATATTGGTGAAGGGATCTCCTGTAAGGTGGCCACCGGAAAAGCCATGATTGAAGCAGGATTGCATCCGGCAACGGGTGGTACGGGCCATTTGGCATGTTCGGGTGATATGCTTTTAGAATCCTTAGTGGCTTGTGCCGGGGTGACATTGAATGCTGTCGCCACTGCACTTGGAATAGAAATCAAAAATGGTATCGTAAAGGCAGAAGGAGATTTGGATTTCAGAGGAACATTAGGAGTTTCCAAAGAAGCCGCAGTTGGATTTAAAAATATACGACTGCGGTTTGAACTTGATACATCGGCGACATCAGAACAAATTGAGACTTTGTCCAAACTTACCGAAAGATATTGCGTTGTGTATCAAACCCTTTGTAATGGAGTAACTATTGAGACCTCTTATACCCAGTAGCCCATACACCATTCGTTTTAAAAAGTGTTGGGAAGATTCTGTGTTTGAAATCCTATTATTCCAACTTTCTTCTTCTTAAGTTTTCGGTATATTTGTCAACATCAGTAAAAAAAAACATCTTAAAAGATTCGGACTTCACTTCCGAACTAAACAAAACCAAAAAATGAAAAAACTAAACTATATTCTACTTTTCCTATTCAGTTTTCATCTTGCCATTAGTTGTGAGAAAGCCAAAAAAGAAACAGAAGAACTGAACTATATCTTTTTCCTTCATAACCGATTTGTCGAAGAAAATAATTTAGAAGCCAAGCATCCGGAATATGGAAAA
>DATEDY010000289.1:0-2830 GCA_035281405.1 Flavobacterium sp. | reverse complement strand
CGAACAGACAATCAGATTTGGAAATGGTTTCTTATTTTTGCACTACTGTTTCTAGCACTTGAAATACTTATACAAAAATTTATAAAATGAGCTTAATTATCAGAAACGCCCGAATTATTGAAGCTAAAAATCCTTTTCACAATCAGATTGTTGACATAAAAATCAATAATGGAATCATTGAAAAAATAGGAAATTCTATTCAATCAGAAGGTGGTTTTCAGGAAATTGAGATGCCTAATTTACATGTTTCGGCCGGATGGTTTGACACCAGCGTTTCTTTAGGCGAGCCTGGATTTGAAGAAAGAGAAACCATCAGTAACGGTTTACAAGTTGCAGCCAAATCAGGCTTTACAGGAATAGCATTACAACCCAACTCACAACCAGCAATAGACAATCAATCGCAAGTTCATTTTGTACAACAGAAAGCCAACGGATCAGCCACGGCGTTATTCCCAATCGGTGCTTTGACCAAGAACAGTGATGGTATTGAATTGGCAGAGCTCTTTGACATGAAAAACGCAGGCGCAGTTGCATTTGGAGATTACAATAAAAGTTTGGACAATGCCAACTTACTTAAGGTTGCATTACAATATACCCAAGATTTTGACGGAAAAGTGATTGCTTTTTCGCAAGACAACCATATCAAAGGAAAAGGCATTGTTAACGAAGGGATTACTTCGACCCAATTAGGTTTAAAAGGTATTGCATCATTAGCAGAAGAATTAATCATTGCAAGAAACTTATTCATTTTAGAATATACCGGCGGGAAATTACATATTCCGACAGTATCTTCGGCAAAATCGGTGGCGCTTATTCGCGAAGCCAAAGCCAAAGGATTAGATATTACCACCAGTGTTGCCGTTCATCAATTGGTTTTCACAGACGATGTTTTAAAAGGATTTGATGCCAATTACAGAGTTACCCCTCCGTTACGAACAGAAGCCGACAGAAAAGCGTTAATTGAAGGCGTTTTAGACAACACGATTGATTGCATTACCTCTGATCATAATCCGATTGATATTGAACACAAAAAATTAGAGTTTGATTTAGCCAAAAACGGAACTATAGGATTAGAGAGTGCCTTTGGCGCATTACAAACCGTATTACCAACCGACGTTATTGTTGAAAAATTAACTTCAGGAAGAAGCGTTTTAGGATTAGGAACCGTTACAGTATCAGAAGGACAGCAAGCGAATCTTACACTTTTCAATCCGGAAGGCAATTGGAAATTTGAAACAGCGAACATACTGTCAAAATCGAAGAATTCTGCCTTTCTGGGAAGCAACATGCAAGGAAAAGTATACGGAATTTACAATCAGGAAAAATTAGAATTACAATAATGGAAGACAACAATAAAGGAAAAACAGCGGCCATCATCAGTTATATATTATTAATCGGTCCGCTAATTGCCATGTCGATAAACAGCGGTGAAGACAAGACAGAATTCGCTTCGTTTCATGTTAGACAAGGTTTAGGTTTAACCATCACCTTTGTGGCTTTAGGTTTGCTTTTATCTAACTTCAATATACCCATGGCTACCATGTCTATGTGGATAGCCGTTTCGGTATTAGCCATGTATGGTATGTTTACCGCTGTAAAAGGAGAAACTAAATCCATTCCGTTAGTAGGCAATCTATTTCAGAAAATATTCAAAAACATTTAAATGGATCTATCATTATACCATTTGGTTAGAGAACCAAAACAAAAACTAGACAAGAACCCATTATTACTGCTATTACACGGTTACGGAAGCAATGAAGAAGATCTATTCTCGTTCGCCTCAGAATTACCGGAAGAATATTATGTGGTATCAGCAAGAGCACCGTATGATATGATGTACGGAAGTCATGCCTGGTATGCGATTAATTTTGATGCAGATGAAAAAAAGTTCTCTGATTTGGATCAGGCAAGAACCTCCCGTGATTTAATCGTACAATTTATTGATGAATTAACTGCTAGTTATCCTATTGATGCGAATCAGGTGACATTAATTGGTTTCAGTCAGGGATGTATTTTGAGTTATGCTGTAGGATTGTCTTATCCGCAGAAAGTACAACGTATTGTAGGTATGAGTGGTTATTTCAATGATGAAATGGCCATAGACAATTACGCTAAAAATGATTTCAGTAATTTAAAAATATTTGCTTCTCATGGCAATGTGGATCAGGTAGTTCCTGTAGAATGGGCACGCAAAGCCAAACCAGTCCTTGACCACCTTGGCATTGAGAATGTTTATAAAGAATATCCGGTGGGACACGGTGTTGCACCACAAAACTTTTACGATTTCAGGAATTGGCTGAATGAAACAAAATAAAAAGGGACTCCAAATGGAGTCTTTTTTTATTTTAGTCCATAGTACTTAGTGAAGCGTAATTAGTAAGTGCTATCGGTATTGGAAGCTATTTACTCTGCAATAAAATATATTGGCTCAACAAAAGACACTATTAATAGAATAACACACGACATTCACTCTGCAACAGACAACAGAAGCTCCACAAGCGGTAATCGAGACTCCACAAGCTACACTATTACTCCAAGAACAGATAACAGAAGCTCCACAAGCGGCAATCGAGACTCCACAAGCAACACTATTACTCCAAGAAAAGACAACAGAGGCTTCACAAGCGGCAATCGAGGAACCACAAGCAACGATATTGACAAAACAAAAAAACAGCCGGCACTAACCGACTGTTTCTCTATCATTATTATTCCTATTTCTTTACTGTTGTGGGTATAATAAAGTTTCGGCAGGTTCAAAAGTCACCTTACCGTCTTTTTCCACAAAATATTTGATGATCATTTCTCCCCATCCCGCTTCACCGGTAAAATC
>DATEDY010000288.1:0-7137 GCA_035281405.1 Flavobacterium sp. | reverse complement strand
ATTCTATTATTCTTCAAATTCATCATAACGAGCGGGTACTTGCGGATCATACAGCGGGCATTTGAATTCGGTCATGATATCGCACAACTTATTCATGGTTTTCCCTTCGGTACCATAACAATTGATCTGAATACTTTGCGGAGTAGTTATCATGTGGAAAGCTCCTACTCCATTGTTATTTTTAAAACTGTATTCATCTACTTTCTCCCATTGGGCAAAAGCATTGGTAATTCGGTTGAGAATAACCTGAACAGGCAATTCTTCCAATCCTTCCACCGATTCCTTTTCAATCAAGGCCTCATACACTTCCTGATGGTTCAGGTAAACCTCATCGATATATTTCCAAAAAAGCAGTTCGTACATAATTAATCCTTACTTCGTTATTGTTATTCCGTTGCGTTTTCACCCTTTACTTCTGAATTCAAATGTAGCAAATTCCTATTGAATTAGAGCTCTTTTACATTTCTTCTGATTATTTCCATTACTAATTCAAATGAGAACTGCTTACAGGAATAATTCGTAACTTTAATATCCCATTGAATGTTAGTTTTTTAAAGTCAATTTTTAACCTAATATTCCAGTTATGAAAAATACAATCCTTTTCCTGATCGCATTTTTGATGCTCTCAGTTTCGTACAGTCAAACTCAAAATGGTCACTCAAGTGAATACTATTTACAGAAAAAAAGAACCAATGCGACTGCAGCTTGGGTTTTACTAGGTTTGGGTGTTGGAGGTATTGCGGGAGGCATTGCTTTAGATTTCAGCGACAACTTTATGAATTCCGGTTCATACAACAATACAGGCTTAACACTCTCCTATATTGGAGGCGGTATGGTATTTAGCACTATTCCTCTCTTTGTAGCTGCTCATAAAAACAAAAAAAAGGCTGCCGAAGCAACCTTTGCTGTCCGAAACCAGCACTATCTTACTCCCGATTTAGCATCAGGAAATCAGCCGGCAGTAACATTGACCATAAGCTTTTAAATTACTACTCAAAACCGCTTTATTTTAGAGTGGAGGCCAGCTTCATTATTTTGTACGTTCCTCTTTTATCTTTAGGCAGATGAATTTGAGAAGTTGTAAAGTAGACATCTCCTTCCTTATTCAAAGCAAACGAATCCGGCCATTGAATCAATGCATCAGCAATTAGCGTCTTACATTTTCCTTTCTTGTCGGCAACCGAAATAGCGTTCTTTTCCAGACTGCTCAAGTACAATGTTCCTTTTTTATCGAAAAGTATGCCGTCATTTGGGCCGGTTTTGGCAAACTTCTCTACTTTTAAACCTAAAGCAATATCGTTATTGTTTTCATCCAGAATGGCCTTCACAGGAATTCGATACACATTTTCACCTGTCAATGCACAATAGTAGAGATACTTCTGATTTTTATCCAATTCGATTCCGTCAGAATGTACGGCACGTTTTCTTTCATACCCTTCCACTACAATTTGTGGTAATTCGGCTAGGGTTGAAAAATGATTGGACAAAATCCTTTTGGCAGTCTGCGTCATCAGATCAAAGATCACCAATCCGCCCAATCTGGAATCCGTGAAATAAACCTTTTGATGTTTTTCATCCACCCGAAAATCATTCAGGTAGCTTCTGGCAGTTATACTTTCGGCAGGAATGGTATAGCTTGTTTTTAATTTATTCTGTAAAAGATCAAAAACATACAGTGTGGCCGCATTTGTTTTATCTTCTTCCAAGACATAGCCGGTATCCAATACCCAAAGCTGATTTTGTTTGTCGACCCACATACTTTGCACACAAATGAATTGGTTGTTTCCCTTCATATCGTATGTATTCCATTTCACATTCGGATAAGGAATGGATTTACCATCGATTATTTCGGCAACAGCCATTGGATTTTCTTTAGACCATCGAGGGAAATTGACAAATACCCTATTCGTTTTCGAGATGGCAATTCCAGTCCATTGGAACTGACTTTCGGCAACTATCTTTAATTTGGATTTAGGAATTTCCTGCGCGAAGGCAGCCAGAGAAATTAAGCAAAGGAAGAAGTTAGTTTTTACTGTATTCATTGTTTTATTTTTTTAATTCAGACAAAATTCCGAACTAAAAAAACAGTACAAGATGCGTTAGGTCACTTCTTCATTGTGAGGTATGTCACATTATGAATCCTGCAATCGGCTTAAAGTCTCTCGGGAAACCCCAAGATAAGAAGCGATAAATGTTTTAGGGACACGTTGAAAGAGCGTTGGATATTGCTTCAATAACAATTCGTAGCGTTCCTTAGTATTATTTGTATAGCTGTTGAGCAATCTTTTTTGGAGAGCGATGTAACCACTATTGGCTTTCTTGCGGAAGAAGTATTCTATCTTGTGCATTTCGGAGCATAACTTTTCCCGGTTTTTGTAAGACAGGCAAAGCATCTTTGTGTTTTCCATACAATCGATATCGAGAGCCGCATTTTGTTGATTGAAATACGCTTCATAATCACTTATCCACCAATCTTCCAAGGCAAACTGAACGATGTGTTCTTTTCCCGAAGCATCGGTGAAGAACGATTTCGTCAATCCTTCATAAATCCAGAACGAGAAATCAGACTTCCCTCCTTTTTGAACCAGGAACTGGTATTTTTTCAGTTCCTTGTATTCAAAAAAAGACAGTATATATTCCAACTCCTCATCAGTTAATGAGATGAGTGCTTCCAAATGCTTTCTAAAGGAAAGAGCAACTTGATCAGGTATCAACACAACGGAGTATTAATATTCAAAAACACCGTATTCGGATGTAATGGTCAGTTTTTTAGATGCTGACGCCTCTACTCTACCCACAATTTGCGCATCCACGCCGAAAGATTCGGAAATGGCGATAATATCATTGGCAATTTCTGCAGGAACATACACTTCCATGCGGTGACCACAGTTGAACACCTGATACATTTCCTTCCAATCGGTTTTGGATTGTTCCTGGATCAGTTTAAATAATGGCGGCACAGGGAATAAATTATCTTTGATTACATGTACGTTGTCTACGAAATGCAATACTTTAGTTTGCGCACCACCGCTGCAGTGTACCATTCCGTGAATATCTTGAGGTGTGTATTTTTCTAAAATCTTTTTAATGATAGGCGCATACGTTCTTGTTGGCGACAACACTAATTGACCGGCATCGATAGGAGCACCTTCCACAGCATCGGTTAATTTCACGTTACCGGAATACACCAAATCATTAGGTACCGAAGCATCATAACTTTCCTGGTACTTTTCTGCCAGGTATTTCGCAAAAACATCATGACGGGCAGAAGTCAATCCGTTGCTACCCATTCCACCGTTGTATGATTTCTCGTATTTCGCTTGGCCATAAGAAGCCAATCCAACAATTACATCACCCGCTTGGATGTTTGCATTATCCACTACATCTTTACGTTTCATTCTTGCTGTAACAGTAGAATCAACGATGATGGTACGCACCAAATCACCTACATCGGCAGTTTCGCCCCCCGTAGAATTGATAGTTACACCGAAAGACTTTAATTCTTCGATTAATTCTTCCGTTCCATTGATGATCGCAGAAAGCACTTCACCCGGAATTAGGTTTTTGTTTCTTCCGATGGTTGATGACAACATGATGTTATCAACGGCACCCACGCATAATAAGTCATCAATATTCATGATTAAAGCGTCTTGTGCAATCCCTTTCCAAACGGATATATCACCGGTTTCTTTCCAGTACATATAAGCCAAAGACGATTTTGTACCCGCACCATCGGCGTGCATGATTAAACAATAATCAGCATCATTGGTTAAATAATCAGGGACAATTTTACAGAAAGCTTTTGGGAATAAACCTTTATCGATGTTTTTGATTGCATTGTGCACATCTTCCTTAGCAGCAGAAACGCCACGAAGTGCATACCTTTTTGAAGTATCTGAACTCATTATTTTTGTTGTAGTTGTTGTGGTGCAAAGATAGTAATGAGTTATGAATTATGAGTTATGAGTTATGAATTATTTGTGGTTTGTGGTTTATTGTTAATGGTTTATTGTTGATAGTTAGTTGTTAGTGGCTCCACAACAAATACTATTCCTTCTACAACAGACTACTGAGGCTATACAAGCAGCACTATTTGCTCTACAACAGACAATTGAGGCTTCACAAGCGGCACTATTCACTCCACAACAGACAAATGAGGCTATACAAGCGGTACTATTGGCTCCACAAGCAGCAACTGAGACTCCACAAGCGGTACTATTGACTCCACAAGCAGCAACTGAGGCTGTACAAGCGGCACTATTCACTCAGCAAAAAAACTAAGATCTTAGCAAAGGTCAGTTTTCGATGATTTCGATTTCGACGCGGCGGTTGGCAGCGCGTTCTTCTTCTGATTTTTCGGGCAAAGCGTGTAATGGCTGTGTACTTCCGAAGCCACGGTAGCTCATGCGGGTTTTGTCAATTTCATTCATTTCCAAAAACTTATAAACCGCTTTAGCCCTTTGTGTAGACAAGTCCTGTTTATCTGATTTGACGCAGCATACATGCCCTTGAATATCAATTTTTATGTTAGGGTTTTGTTGCATAACCAGTAGGATTTCGTAGAGCTTACCTCTTGAATCGTTAGTCACTGCAAAAGTATTCAGGACAAAATTCAGGTTATTCAGTTTCAGTTTTTCCCCTTTAGGTGCGTGGTAGAGCGTTTTCATGAAATCGATATCCAGTTGGTATTCCGATTTGGTACCATTGGGATTGGTAATTACTACCTTTTCAGGAAACGACACTGTTTTTTTAGTGGTTACATAACCTTTAGCCTTCAGTCCGAGGATTTCTTCTTCCCGGCTCAAATCTTTTGGCAACAGATAATAGATGATTACTTTTCTGTTTTCGGCCTTTTTAGCAGAATGAGCAAAGTTTTCCCCGAAACTGATTTTTTTGAAATCTTCCCTGATTTTAATCTTGCCGATGATTACTTTGAGAACGGCATCCACCCTTTTAGCGGCTAAAGTATCGTTGTATTGATGGCTTCCGTCTTCATCGGTAAAACCATACATGGAAAGAATTTTACTCTCCTTGTTTTGCACCATCCAATTGAGCAATGCTTCGGTTTGTGTTGCATTAAGATTGTGTTTATTACTATCAAAATACAATGAAAATTGTTCCTGAGCATTGGAAACCAAAGTCATTAAAGTAAAAACCAAAAAGATCCATCCCTTCTTCATGTAACGAATATAAACAAAAAAACTGTCCGAATACAATCCGGACAGTTCTGCATTATAACTAAGTTCAAATTATTTTGTAAACAATAGTTCTCTGTATTTAGTTAATGTCCAGATTTCGTCATCCACTAACAATTCTAATTTATCGCAGTGTTCACGGATGATATCGAAATACGGCTTCACTTTATCACAGTAAGCTTCGGCCATTTTTTCAGAAGAAGACAGATTGTTTGCTTTTTTGCGCTCTTCAATCATATCGTCCACATTTTTATTGATACCTTCGATGTGTTCTGAAATTTCTTTGATCAGACCGATTTGTTCTTTAGCGATTTTCTCGAAATCCTTACCGAAGATTTCTTTTAAACCTTTTACGTTCTCGATCAAAACATTTTGGTAACGAATGGCAGTTGGAATTACGTGGTTACGAGCGATATCCCCTAACACACGTCCTTCAATCTGGATTTTCTTAGTATACTCTTCCAATTCGATTTCGTAACGCGCTTCCACTTCAACGTGATTCATTACACCTAATTCGTGGAATAAATCCATTGCTTTTTTAGAAACCTTAGCTTTTAACGCTTTCGGAGTTGTTTTATGATTACTCAATCCACGTTTTTTAGCTTCTTTTTCCCAAGCTTCGCTATAACCGTCGCCTTCGAAAAGGATATTTTTAGTTTGTTTGATGTATTCTCTCAACACGTTGAAGATAGCTTCGTCTTTCTTCAAATCTTTCTTATCGATTAACGCATCCACTTCCGTTTTGAAATCCATTAATTGTTTTGCAACAATAGAGTTCAATGTAGTCATAGACACTGCACAGTTAGCAGAAGAACCTACAGCACGGAATTCGAATTTATTACCAGTGAAGGCAAATGGAGACGTTCTGTTTCTGTCGGTGTTATCCAATAACACATCTGGAATTTTACCAACTACATTTAATTTAAGATCTGTTTTCTCTTCAGGAGACAATTTACCATTAGTCACCCCTTCCAATTCATCCAATACTTTAGTCAGCTGTTGACCGATGAATACCGAAATGATTGCCGGTGGTGCTTCGTTAGCTCCTAAACGGTGGTCATTACTTGCCGAAGCGATAGACGCTCTCATCAATTCCTCATAATCATGAACCGCTTTGATTGTGTTGATGAAGAAAGTAAGGAACTGTAGGTTACTCATTGGCGTTTTACTTGGAGATAATAAATTCACTCCAGTATCAGTTGCTAATGACCAGTTATTGTGTTTACCAGAACCGTTAACCCCTTTGAAAGGTTTTTCGTGGAATAACACTTTGAAGAAATGACGTTCAGCCACTTTTTGCATTACATCCATTAATAACGAGTTGTGATCCACTGCCAAGTTAGTTTCTTCAAAGATTGGAGCCAACTCAAACTGGTTAGGCGCTACCTCATTGTGACGTGTTTTTACCGGAATACCTAATAACATACATTCGTTTTCCAAGTCACGCATATATTGCAATACACGAGTAGGAATAGAACCGAAGTAATGGTCTTCCAATTGTTGTCCTTTAGCAGAAGTATGTCCTAATAAAGTTCTACCTGTAGCTAAGATATCAGGTCTTGAAGAAGCCAAAGCAGCATCTACCAAGAAATATTCTTGTTCCCAACCCAAAGTTGGCGTTACTTTTTTAACGTTTTTATCGAAATATTTAGCCACATCAGTTGCTGCATTATCGATAGCATGCAAAGCTCTTAATAAAGGTGTTTTGTTATCCAAAGCTTCACCAGTATAAGAAACGAAAACAGTTGGAATACATAAAGTAGTACCGAAGATAAACGCAGGAGATGTTGGGTCCCAAGCCGTGTATCCACGTGCTTCGAATGTATTTCTAATTCCACCGTTAGGGAAAGAAGAAGCATCCGGTTCTTGTTGTACTAATTGGCCACCACCGAATTTTTCAACCGGATCACTACCATCGAAAGATGTTTCGAAGAATGCATCG